>CAYPJK010000336.1:0-3921 GCA_964411025.1 uncultured Nevskia sp. | reverse complement strand
TGACACTGCCCGTGGATGCCGACGGAAAGAATGGTGCTGACGAGATTCCAGCGACCGCGCTGGATACCTATTCATCGATCTACTTTTATGGAACTTCCGCAGGTCAGAAGACGGCAGGCGGCTATGTCGCCGCCAATGGCGAAACGGTGTTCTGGGCGCCGGTGAACGGTGGCGGCCTTACGCCGAGTGCCAAGTTCGTCAGATCGGAGATGCGCGAACAGTGGGCGAATGGCAACTCGGTCAACTGGTCGATGGTTGGCGTTCACACGCAATCCGGACGCTTGAAGGTGACGCAACTGCCGAAGCCGAAAGTCGCTGGTGGCCGGGTGGGAACGGTGTTCGCGCAACTCCACAGCAACAACAACTCTCCTCCCGTGAAGCTGGTCGTTGTTAGCACCGGGTCCGGTACCTACGCCTATGGCACCTACAACAACACCACGGAAGCCGGAAATGGTGTTGCCAGTGCGGTCAAGATTCCGGTTTCGATCGGTCAGTCGTTGACCTACGAGATCACGATGAACAATGGCATCGTGACGTCAAAGATCAATGATCAGGTCATCGATACCCGCGATCTCCGACAGGAATGGGCGGGTCAGACTTTCTATTTCAAGGCCGGAAACTACGTGCAGAACGGAACCGACACAGCGACGGGTGCTGCGGAAGTGGTGTATTCATCGATCAGCGCTTCGCACAACTAGAGCAGCACGTGACGACATTCATCGTGGACTCCGGCGAAGCTTGAGCCGATAGCGGCCCGCAGCAGAGGTTTGTCAATTCATCCGGCTTCGCCTTCAATGCGTGCTTTCCGCAAGCAGCTGATGGTGCAAGCCGGATGGGTCATTGCAACGGGACATGACGTAGCGGGGTAGCCCGGTCCTGCTTCGGGAACGAATGCGGGACGCGCGTCGAACGCGGATGGCCGAAGGGATGCGCGCCGGATTCTCGATACCCCTCGATGGTAATGCTTGGCTGTCCTTAATTAGATGGCCTCCGGTCGGCTCGAGCCTTGTCGCCTTCAGGCGGATGCGGCATGTGTCGAATTCGCCGACCGGCCGGACGCGAATCGGCTTCCTAGCGGCAAGTCGTATCATGCGCGGCCCCTACGCACGAAACCCTGCCCGTGAACACCCCTCAGGCCGCGAGCGGCCGGTTGCCGTTGCTGGTGCTGCTATCGCTGTTCTGCGTCTACGTGATCTGGGGTTCCACCTACCTCGCGATCCGTTTCGCCCTGGAGGCGTACCCGCCGCTGTTCTTTCCGGGGCTGCGCTTCGTGGTGGCCGGCAGCGTGCTGATGCTGGCGTTGCGGCTGCGCGGCGTGCCGCTGCCGACGCTGCGGCAGTTTGGCGGTTCGGCGGCGGTAGGCTTCCTGCTGCTGAATGTCGGCAACGGCGCGGTGGTGTTTGCCCAGCAGTCGGTCGGCTCGGCGCTGGCGGCGGCGGTCGTGGCGACGATGCCGTTGTGGGCCAGCCTGTTCGGCGGCATCTGGGGCCAGTGGCCGCGAAAGATGCAGTGGATCGGCCTGGTGGTGGGCTTCTCCGGCATCCTGCTGCTGAACATCGGCGGTGACTTCGCTGCCAATCCGCTATCGGCGGCGCTGCTGGTGATGGCGTCGGTGTCTTGGGCCTTCGGCTCGGTCTGGAGCCGGCGCCTGGACTTGCCGAAGGGTGCGATGAGCACCGCCTGCCAGATGCTGTCGGCGGGCCTGCTGTTTCTGGCTGCGTCGTGGTGGAAGGGTGAGTCCTGGCAGCTGGTGACGACGCCGAGGGCGATGGCGGCGCTGGCCTATCTCGCGGTGTTCGGCAGCATCATCGCGTTCAGCGCCTACATCTACCTCGTGCAGACGGTGTCGCCGCAGCTGGCGACCAGCTACGCGTACGTCAATCCGGTGATCGCCCTGCTGTTCGGCGTTGGCCTCGGCGGCGAGCTGTTCGTCGCCAGCGAACTGGCGGCGATGGCGCTGGTGCTGTTCGGCGTGCTGCTGATCGTGCGCTACAACCGGCCGCTGCCGGCGCGGCCGCCGGCCTAGCGGCGATCAGGCCGGCGTCACCTTGAAGCCGGCACGCGGGAAGTGCACCGCCAGATCGCCGGCACGCGGGTCCTGGCGCTTGATGACGACCTCGAATACCGAGGCGTGGATCAGCCGGCCCGCGACCGGGTCGACGCCGTAGTCGGTCGCCGCCACGGTCACCTCCGAGCCGATGCGTGCACCTTCCACCTCCAGCAGCGGGCCGTCGGGCGGCTGCAGCGCCGAGCTGGACCGGGCCACGGCGATGGCATCCTCGGCGCTGACCTCGGTCGGCTGGCCATTGCCGAATTCGGTCATCCGCGCAAACCAGGCCATGAGGCCTTTGAACGGGTCGAGCAGCGGCGCGACGCCGGCATTGCTGCGGATGAACCAGACCGGGTGGAAGACGCTGAAGTCGGCGGCCGTTGGCGCCTCGCCGAGCAGGAACGGGCTGGCCTGCAGCTGCTGGTCCAGCGCGTTCATCAGTGGCAGGAAGTGCGTCTTGCCGAACTCAGGCCCCGGCCGGGTGGCGGTGCCGCCCGTAAACAGCTGGGCGCGGTCAGCGGAGAAGCGGGCCATCTGTTCCGGGCCGAGGCGTTCCATCAGCACCTTGAGCCCGGCCGGCTGAAACACCGTCGGGATGGCAGCGAAGAACAGCGTCTGCTCCAGTGCCGCGAACGCCGCGCAGCTGGCCTTCAGCGCGCTCGGCAGCAGTGGCGGCTCCGGGTGCAGGCGGTCGATCACCCGGACCATCAGCGCGGTGTCGCAGTAGATGTCGCGGCCGATCTGCAGCACCGGCGCCTTGCGGTAGCCGCCGGTCAGCGCCAGCAGGTCCGGCTTCGGCATCTGCAGCGGCGTGATCACCGAGCGCCAGGCCAGGCCCTTGTAGCCGAAGATCGCGCGGATTTTCTCGCTGTATGGCGACAGCGGGTAGTGGTGCAGCAGCAGTTCGCTCATGCCCGCTCCGGTTCGCGGCAGTAGGTTGATTTCATTGCCGGAATCGCCAATGGGACGCAGCGTCCGGGGCGGCAGTATAGCGATGCGCGGGTGCGCTCAGACGCTCACGCCGAGCAGGCCCAGCAGCGCCCGCGCTGGACCGGAGCGGGTCCGTCCGCGGTGCCAGACGGCGCCCAGGTCGCGGCTCAAGGACAACTCGGGACGGTCGATCGCGACGATCGAATCGTCGAGCATCGAACGCGGCAGCACGCTCCAGCCGAGGCCGATGGCGACCAGCATCTTCAGCGTCTCCAGATAGTTGGTCGACAGCCGGATGCGCGGTGCCACGCCATGCGCCTGCAGGGCGCTCATGACGATGCGGTGCGTGTAGGTGCGTTCGTCCGGCAGCACCGCCGGGTGGGCGGCCAGCTCGCGCAGCCCCGGCATGCCGGCCTTCGCCAGTGGATGGGTCGGGGCGATCACCACCGACAGCGGATCGCGCCAGATGGTCTGCATCAGCAGCGCTTCCGGCGCGCTGTCCGGCAGCGTGACGATGCCCAGTTCGAGCCGGCCCTGCGCCACCTCCTCGCAGGCGTCCTCGGAATCCATGAAGTGGATGTCGAGATCGACGTCAGGATAGGCCTGCGTGAAGTTGCGCAGCACCGGTGGCAGCCGATGCAGGCCGATGTGGTGGCTGGTGCCGATCGACAGCCGGCCACTGACAGTGCCGGACAGCCGCGACAGCGCCCGCCGTGCGTCCTCCATTTCCGCCAGCACGCGGCGCGCATGCGGGAGCAGCGTGCGGCCGGCGTCGGTCAGGTCGATGCGACGGCCGACGCGGTCGAACAGCGGCTGGCCGAGCGCTTCTTCCAGCGCGGCGATGCGCTTGGAGATCGCCGGCTGCGACAGGTGCAGACGTTCGCCGGCCCTGGAGAACGAGCCGGTATCGGCCACCTCGATGAAGGCACTGAGGCCGTGGG
>CAYPJK010000335.1:0-3924 GCA_964411025.1 uncultured Nevskia sp. | reverse complement strand
GTGATCAGGTCGGAAATGCCCTGCACCGCGTTCTGCAACACGTCGTTGGCGGCCTTGAAGCCGGACAGCAGGGTGACCGCGCCGCCGAGCACCAGCCGCAGCTTCTCGTTCGGAATCATTATCAGCGAGTCGACGTGCTGCTGCAGCTCGCGGATGCCTTCCTGCGCGATCGCCATGCGCTTCTTGCCTTCGTGCGGGAACGGCTTGGTGACTACCGCCACCGTCAGGATGCCGAGCTCGCGCGCGATTTCGGCGATCACCGGCGCCGCGCCGGTGCCGGTACCGCCGCCCATGCCGGCGGTGATGAACAGCAGATCGGTGCCTTCCAGCATCTCGCGGATGCGGTCGCGATCCTCTTCGGCAGCTTCTCGGCCGATGCGCGGGTTGGAGCCGGCGCCGAGGCCGCGCGTCACTTCCGCACCGATCTGCAGCTGCAGCGTCGGACGGCACTTCTCCAGGTGGTCGCGATCGGTGTTGGCGACGATGAACTCGACGCCCTCGATGTTCGCGGCCGCCATCTGGTTGACCGTATTGCAGCCGCCGCCGCCGACACCGACCACGCGGATCACCGCGCGCGGCGTGACGCCGTCGACCAATTCGTACATTTCGTTGCTGTGCCTGCTTCCGCCCATGTTCCCGTCTCCTGTTGCGTCGTCGTGTATGGCGCCCTGTGCCACGTCCTGCACTGCCCCGCCGCGCTCGCCCGAACGCGACGGTTGAAACTCTAGAGGTTGCCCTTGAACCAGCCCTTGACCCGGCTGAGCAGCTGGCCGGCATCGCTGTTGCCCAGCCGCCGCATGCCATTGCCGCTACCGACCGGACGCTGCTGGCGCGCGAACAGCAGCAAGCCGACACCGGTCGAATAGGCCGGCGAACGCGCCACCTCGTCGATGCCGGTGACGTCCTGCGGCAGGCCAAGGCGCACGCCTACTTCCAGCACTTCTTCTGCCAACTCCAGCACGCCCGGCGTCTGTGCCACGCCCCCGGTGAGCACCACGCCGCCGGCGATCAGCTCGTACAGATCGGCGCGATGCAGTTCCTTGCGCACGTAGCGGAACAGCTCCTCGAAGCGCGGCCGCATCACCTCGGCCAGCATCTGCCGCGACAGGTGTCGGGTCGGCGATTCGCCAACCCCCGGCACGTCGAATGGCGCGTCATGCGCCACCAGTTCCGGCAGCGCGCAGCCGTAGCGGATCTTGATGGCCTCGGCGTGCTGCGCCGGCGTGCGGAAGGCCACCGCGATGTCGCTGGTGACCAGGTCGCCGGCAATCGGAATCACGGCCGTGTGGCGGATCGAGCCGCCCTTGTAGACCGCGATGTCGCAGGTACCGCCGCCGATGTCCACGAGGCAGATGCCGAGATCGCGCTCGTCCGGGCTCAGCACGGCGTCCGCCGAGGCCAGGTGCTGCAGCACCAGCCGCTCGACGGTCAGCCCGCAACGCTCGACGCACTTGTAGAGGTTCTGCGCCGCGCTCAGCGTACCGGTCACCATGTGGACTTTGGCTTCCAGCCGAACGCCGGACATGCCGATCGGGTCCTGGATGCCTTCCTGACCGTCGACGACGTATTCCTGTGGCACCACGTGCAGGATCTGCTGGTCGGCCGGAATCGCCATCGCGCTGGCCGCCTCGATCACCGCGTCGACATCACGCGCGGTGATCTCGCGGTGACGGATCGGTACCACGCCGACCGAGTTCAGACTGCGGATATGGGTGCCGGTGATGCCGACATGGGCCGCGCGAACGCGGCAGTTGGCCATCAATTCGGCGGCTTCGACGGCGCGACGGATCGACTCCACCGTGTTCTCGATATTGACCACCACGCCTTTCTTCAGCCCGCGCGTCGGTGCGGTGCCGAGGCCGACGACCTGCACGGCGCCGGTCGGCGTCACTTCCCCGATCATCGCGGCCACCTTCGACGTGCCGACGTCGAGGCTGACCAGATACTCGGGTTTCCTGTTCTTGTTCATCAATGCGGCTTCCCATCCGTTCCGCGCGGCGCAGCGAGCTTGTCGCTGACGGAAGCCGGCGCGACGCCGTCCTTCCAGCCCACGGAAAAACCATTCGAATAACGAAGGTCGACGTAGCCGACCTTCTCCAGTTGCGCGTTCAGCGAATCGCTGATGGTGCCGAGGATCAGCGCCACATGACGGCGTGGATCGCCCTGACCGAGCCGCAGCTCGGTGCCGAAGCGCGTGCCCATCCGCCATTCGCCGCGGGCATCCAGCTGCAAGCCCATCGGCGACCAGGCGCTGTCGGCCAGCCGCAGGCGCAGTTCCTCGTACACCGCGGCGGCCTCCGCTTCATGCCCTGCCGGGGCCGACAGCTGCGGCAGGTCCTGCGGAATCTCGTCGGGGCTCGGCGTGAACACGCGGCTGTCGCGATCGATCACCTGCGCCTCGCCCCAGCGGGCGAACGGCTGCCGTTCGACGAGCTTCACCGCCAGCGTGTCCGGCCAGATCCGGCTGACCTGCGCCTGCGACACCCATGGCAGCGCCTCGATGCGCGCGCGGACCTCGAGCAGGTCGGTATCGAACAGCCGCTGGTCCGGCTCCAGATCGGCCGCAGCAGCGATGTCGGCGGCCTTCAGCCGCTTCAT
Organism: uncultured Nevskia sp.; assembly: GCA_964411025.1. Taxonomy (GTDB): domain Bacteria; phylum Pseudomonadota; class Gammaproteobacteria; order Nevskiales; family Nevskiaceae; genus Nevskia. The sequence goes on along the minus strand of CAYPJK010000335.1, from coordinate 1,326 downwards.
CGCGCCGATGATGCGGATGCTGTCGACCGGCGGATTCACCATCGGCGCCAGCAGCTGCACGGCGACGATCGCCACCGCCAGCAGCGCCGCCAGCAGCAGACCCGGGCGCAGGTAGCGCGGCCAGGTTGCCGCTTCCTCATCGTCGTGGTGGCGCAGCATCGTGGCGCTCATCGGCGAGTCCCCGCCAGCCCGGATTCAAGGGTCGTTTCGAGGATGGCCCAGCACAGCGCGTCGTAATCCATGCCGACCGCGCGCGCCGCCATCGGCACCAGGCTGTGCGAGGTCATGCCCGGCAGCGTGTTCACTTCCAGCAGCCACGGCCGGCCTTCGGCATCCATCATGAAATCGACGCGGCCCCAGCCGCGCCCGCCGATGGCCTCGAACGCGCGCACGCAGATCGCCTGCAGTTCGCGTTCGTGAGTCGGCACCAGGTCGGTCGGGCAGATGTAGCGGGTGTCGTTGGAGATGTACTTGGCGTGAAAGTCGTAGAACTCGCCATCCGGCACGATGCGGATCACCGGCAGCGGCTGGCCGTCGACGATCGCGCAGGTGTACTCGCCGCCGGCGATGAAGGCTTCCGCCATTACCACGCGGCCGTGGTCGCCCTGCGCCAGCGCGAACGCGGCATCGATCTCCGCGCGCGACTTCACCTTCGACACGCCGACACTGGAACCGTCCGCGGCCGGCTTGATGATGAACGGGTAGCCGAACAGGTCGGCAGCGCCATAGGCATCGTCGACGCTGTCGAGAATCCGCCAGTCCGGCGTCGGCAGCCGCTCGCCCTTCCAGACCCGCTTGGTGCGCAGCTTGTCCATGGCGAGTGCCGAGGCCAGCACGCCGCAGCCGGGGTACGGAATGCCGTGCAGGTCGAGGATCGCCTGCACCGTGCCGTCTTCGCCGCCCGTGCCGTGCAGCACGCTGAACACGCGGTCCAGCTTTTGCGCCGGCAGATTCAGGATCGCTTCGCGGTCGGCGTCGATGGCCACCACGTCGATGCCGAGCCGCGTGAGGGCCGCGACCACGCCCTCGCCGCTCCACAGCGATACCTGACGTTCGGCCGACCAGCCGCCCATCAGCACGCCAACCTTGCCAAAGGCTTTAGGGTCAGAGACGCGCTTACGCATCCGCCTTCTCCCCGACCATCTTCACCTCAGGGTGCAAGTCGATTCCGGTCTGCTGCTTCACGGTCGTGCGGATGTGCTCGATCAGGGTTTCGACGTCGGCGGCCGTTGCGCCGTCCTCGGTCAGGATGAAATTGGCGTGCTGCTGCGACACCTGCGCGCCGCCGATGCCGTGCTGCTTCAGACCGCAGGACTCGATCAGACG
>CAYPJK010000334.1:0-3961 GCA_964411025.1 uncultured Nevskia sp. | reverse complement strand
CTGCGCGAGGAAGCGCCGGTGCACTTCCGGCCGCACAGCCCGTTCGGCGCGTTCTGGTCGATCACCCGCTACGACGACATCCTGGCCGTCGACAAGAACCACGAGGACTTCTCGGCCGAGCCGTTCATCATTCTCGGGCGGCCGCCGGAAGGTCTCGACATCGAGATGTTCATCGCCATGGACCCGCCGCGCCACGACGCGCAGCGCAAGGCCGTCCAGGACGTGGTGGCGCCGAAGAACCTGCAGGAGATGGAAGGCCTGATCCGCACCCGCGTGCAGGACGTGCTCGACAGCCTGCCGGAGAACCAGCCGTTCAACTGGGTGCCGACGGTGTCGATCGAACTGACCGCGCGGATGCTGGCGACCCTGCTCGATTTTCCGTACGACGACCGCCACAAGCTCGTCTACTGGTCCGACCTCGCCGCCGGCAGCGCCGAGGCCACCGGCGGCACGGCGGCCACCGACGAAACCTTCGAGGCGGTCACCGACATGGCGCGCCACTTCGCGAAGCTCTGGCACGACAAGGCGGCGCGCACGGCGGCTGGCGAAAAGCCCGGCTTTGACCTGATCAGCCTGATGCAGGGCAATCCGGACACCGCCGACCTGATCCGCCGGCCGATGGAGTTCCTGGGCAACCTGGCGCTGCTGATCGTCGGCGGCAACGACACCACGCGCAATTCGATGAGCGCCGGCGTGCTGGCGCTGAACCAGTACCCGGCGGAGTTCGCCAAGCTGCGCGCCAACCCGTCCCTGATCCCGAACATGGTCTCGGAGATCATCCGCTGGCAGACGCCGCTGGCCTACATGCGCCGGGTCGCCACCCGCGACCTGATGTTCGGCGGCCAGTTCATCCGCAAGGGCGACAAGCTGGTGATGTGGTACGCCTCCGGCAACCGCGACGAGCGGAAATTCGAGCGCGCCGACGACTTCATCATCGACCGCCCGAACGCCCGCCAGCACATGTCCTTCGGCTACGGCGTGCACCGCTGCATGGGCAATCGCCTCGCAGAATTGCAGCTGAAGATCCTCTGGGAAGAACTGCTGGCGCGCTTCGACACCATCGAAGTCGTCGCCGAGCCGGAGCGCGTGCAGTCGAACTTCGTGCGCGGCTATTCGGACCTGCAGGTGCGGGTGAAGCGGAAAGCCGCAGCGGCCTGACCGATGGGCCGGGGCTTGCCGCTATGCTCGGCGGCAAGCCCTTTGACCCTTCCCTCCCGCACCCGATGGACGACCGCGCCGCGCTGCTGAACCAGCTGAAGATCGACCGCCGCCACGAAGACCCCGACGATGACGAAGGCCGGCCCTGGCGGCGCTGGCTGATCGCCGTGATCGTGCTGGCGCTGCTCGGCGCCGGGGCCTACGCCTACCTGAAGCCGCCGCCCGGCCGGCCGGTGACGGTGGCGACAGCGCGGCCGGCCGCCAGCGGCGGCCCTGCCGGTGGCTCGCTGCTCGATGCCGCCGGCTATGTCGTCGCCCGCCGGGCGGCAACGGTGTCGTCGAAGATCACCGGCCTGGTCACCGAGGTGCTGATCGAGGAAGGCACGCGGGTGGAGGCGAACCAGATCGTCGCCCGGCTCGATGACACCAACATCCGCGCCACGCTCGAACAGAGTCGCGCGCAGCTGGAATCGGCCAGGGCGCAGGCCGCGCAGGTCAAGGTCAATGTCGCCAACGCCGAGCGCGATGTCGCGCGCCGCCGGGGGCTGGTCGAACAGAAGTTCATTTCGGTCGCCGAACTCGATACCGCGACCACGACGCTGGATTCGCTGCGCGCCAGCCTGATCACCGCCGAACGCAACGTGGCGGTGGCGGCGCGGGCGGTCGATGTCGCCCAGCGCTCGTTCGACGACACCACGGTGCGCGCGCCGTTCGCCGGCGTGATCACGGTCAAGGCCGCGCAGGTCGGCGAGATCGTCTCGCCGCTGTCGGCCGGCGGCGGCTTCACCCGCACCGGCATCGGCACCGTGGTCGACATGGATTCGCTGGAAGTCGAGGTCGACGTCAACGAGAACTTCATCAACCGCGTGAAGTCCGGCCAGCCGGCGATCATCAAGCTCAATGCCTACCCGGACTGGAGCATTCCGGCCTCGGTGATCGCGGTGATTCCGACCGCCGACCGCACCAAGGCCACCGTCAAGGTGCGGGTGGCGTTCAAGGAGCGCGATGACCGCGTGCTGCCGGAGATGGGCGCCCGCGTGTCGTTCTTGAGCGATGCGCCGGCTGCCGGCGCACCGGTGCCGGCTGGCGTGATCGTGCCGGTGGCGGCCGTGCTGGGCAGCGGCGAGACGGGCACGGTGTTCCTGCTCAAGGGCGACAAGGTCGAGCGCCGGGCGGTGAAGCTGGGCGCCCGGACCGGAAGCGACCAGACCGTGATCGCCGGCCTGAACGCCGGTGACCGCGTGGTGATCGGCGACCTGCCGGCGCTCAAGGATGGGGATGCGGTGCGGATCACCGCCCCCGGCGGCGGCTGACCGCCATGTCCATGGCCCGGGTGCGCCGCCCGGCCTTCGCGGCGGGTCTGCTGCTAATGCTGCTCGCCCTGCGGCCGACCGGCGCGGCCACCGAGCCGGCGCCGGCACTGCAGTTGCTGGCTTTCGGCAGCGCCGATTGCCTGGCTTGCTTGGCCACCGCCGATGCGCTGGCCGCCGATGCCGGCTGGCAGCAGGCGGTTCAGCGCGTGCCGACCGTGGCGCTCGATGTCGACGGCAATGGCCGCGAGGCTGCCGCGCGCTACCGCATCGGCCGGCTGCCGACCTGGCTGCTGGTCAACGCCGATGGCGAGGAACTGGGCCGCGTGGCCGGTGCCCAGACACCGGCCACCTTCACTGCCGCGCTGAACGGCTGGCAACGCACGCGCACGACGGCACGGTCGCGCAGCGCGCGGGCCGTCGAGATCACCCGCGAGGGCGCCGCCGCGCTGGCCGAGACCCTGGCCCGCTATCACGCCGCCCACGATGGCGATGGCGGCTTCGCCTGGTGGCTGCGGCTGCCGATCGCGGTGCGCGGCCAGCAGGGCAGCGCCTCGCCGGAAGTGCTGCACTGGCGCAATCGCATCGAGTTCCTGCAGGCCACCCAGCGCCACAACCCGCTGCAGGCGGACGCGGGCGGCCACAAGGTGCTGGAAGACCCGCAGGTCGGCTGCGATCGCGGCATCGAGCTGGCCCGCTATCTCGACAGCACCCGCTCGCTGGACCCGGCCCGACGCCGCGCATCGCTGCAAGCCTTCCGGGCGGATGCCGAAGCCGCGCTGGCCCGTGATGCCTTCGCCGATGCGCCCGGCTGTGTCGACAGCCTGCCGCTGGTGCTGGCCACCGCCGACCTGCTGGCCGCGCTCGGCGAGGCCGAGGCCGAGCGGCAGCTGCTGGCGCGCGCGATCGCGCACTGCGAGCAGCGCATCGCCGGCGGCGCGGCCCGTGACCGCCGCATCGCGCCGCTGCAGCGGGCACAGCTGGGCGCCCGGCTGGCTTCGCAGACGCTGCCGAAGGCATCCTGAGCAGCAGCGCGGCAGCGCCGTTCCCCCATTCCGGAGTTCCGATGACAGCCCTGGTTTCGATGCGTGGTGTCTCCAAGCGCTACACGCGCGGCAAGCAGACGGTGGAGGTGCTCAAGCAGCTTGACCTCGACATCGCCAGCGGCGATTTCCTGGCGCTGATGGGCCCGAGCGGTTCCGGCAAGACCACGCTGCTGAACCTGATCGGCGGGCTCGACCAGCCCAGCGGTGGCGAGATCCGCGTCAACGACCGCCGCATCGACCAGCTGTCGTCGAACGCGCTGGCGAAATGGCGGGCGCGCCATGTCGGCTTCATCTTCCAGTTCTACAACCTGCTGCCGGTGCTGAGCGCCGAAGCCAATGTCGAACTGCCGCTGCTGCTGACCGACCTGTCGAAGGCGCAGCGGAAGAAGGCGGTGGCGGCGGCGCTGGCCGTGGTCGGCCTGAGCGAGCGCGCCGGCCACAAGCCGA
>CAYPJK010000333.1:0-3968 GCA_964411025.1 uncultured Nevskia sp. | reverse complement strand
ACCTGCTGCGCCAGGAGTTCACGGTGTTCGGCAAGACCACCAACAACCGCGGCAAGGTCGGCTACGCGAAGGACCGTGCGTTCGTGAATATGGCCTATGTCAACGGCCCGCTGACGGCCTACTGGCAGACGACGATCATCGGCGCCTCCGATGTCGACGTCTTCGAGGTGGACGATCGTGAGGGTCGCCTGCCGACCGTGGCTTTCCACGATGTGCAGCTGCGTTACAACCTGCAGCAGGACTGGCTGGACATGACGCTGTACGGCGGTGTGACCAACGTGTTCGACAAGTTCGTCGGCGTTGGCGGCACCAATGGCGACCTCGGCCAGCCGACCGGCTCGCGGACCTTCCCGGCGGAAGGCTACGAGCCGTTCGGCCGCGCCTGGTACCTGGGCGCGCAGATTCGCCTGTAAGCTTCAGCGCAGCGATGTGACGGGAGAGGGGGCTTCGGCCCCCTCTTCTCATTTGGGAGAGCGAACGGGTTATGGCATCCAGGCACGGCAATCGCCGACCGCGTCGGACAGGGCAGCGACAGGGTGGGCTGGCGCTTGTGGCATCGGTTCTGGTGCTGGCCGGACCGGTATCGGCGGAGAGCAGTGCCGCCCGCTGCCTGCCGATCGCCGATGATGCCGCGCGGCTGGCCTGTTACGACCGCGCGCTCGGTCGCGCCGCGTCCACGGCCGCGCCGCCGTCGGCCGGCAGCTCCTCCGAAGTGCAGCCGCCGCTGTCATCGGCAGCAGCGCAGCAAGCTGACCGTGCAGCGGTGGCAGTAACTGCAAGCCAGGCTCCGAGCGAGGCCCAACCGGCAACGCCGGCGGTTGCTGATGCCTTCGGCAAGGAATCGGTACCGGCGCCGGTTCGTCCGGACCAGCCGAAGGAGCCCGAACGGATCGAGGCGCGCGTCGTCGGTGCAGTGGATGGACCGGCGCGTGGCCAGCTGTTGCTGCTTGATAACGGCCAGCGCTGGCAGGTCATCGACGACCGCGAATTCAGCGTGATCGCGAACGATCCGCCGGTGGCGCTATGGCGCAACCTGATCGGCAGCTACTGGCTCCGCTTCGAGCCCAGCGGTCCACAGCTGCGTGTGCGCCGGGTGAAATGACGGCGCGGCGGCTCCGGTATCGGTGGCCCTTCGTTGCGGTGTGCGTCTTGGCCAGCCTGCTTGTGTCCGCGCCGCTGCGCGCGGCGCCGGGCGTGCTGCGGATCGGCAACGGCAACGAGCCGGAATCGCTCGATCCGCAAAAGGCGACCGGGGTCAGCGCCGGCAACATCCTGCGGGATCTGTACGAGGGGCTGACCGGGATCGGGCCGTCCGGCGAATTGCTGCCGGCGGCTGCCGAATCCTGGCGCTGGCAGCCTGACGGCCGCGAGCTGCGGCTGCAGCTCCGCGACGGCCTGCGCTGGTCCAACGGCGATGTGCTGAGCGCCGAGGATTTCGCTGCCGGCCTGCGCCGGCTGCTCGACCCGGCGACGGCCTCCGGTTACGCGAGCCTGTTCGCGGCGATCGCCAACGGCGAGGCGGTGATCGCTGGCCGGCAGCCGCCCTTGGCGCTTGGGGTTCGCGCCGACGACGCCCGCACGCTGCGCATCTGTCTTGACCGGCCGCTGCCGAACCTGCCGGCGCTGCTCGCCCATCCGGCGGCGGCACCGGTTCATCCAGCGGATCGGGCCGGTGACTCGGCGCCGGGCGCGCGGATCGGCAATGGGGCTTACCGGCTGGTCGAATGGCGTCTGCAGTCGGCCATCCGCCTGCAGCGCAACCGTCATTACTGGAACGATCGACAGACCTCGATCGACGAGGTGCGTTACCTGCCGACCGAGGACCTGAATTCCGAACTGAAGCGCTACCGCGCCGACGAACTCGATGTCACGACGTCGGTGCCGGCCACGCAGCTGCCGTGGATACGCCGCTCGCTTGGCGCGGAATTGCGCGTGGCGCCTTACCTGGGCAGCTACTTCTACGGGCTGAATCTCACGCGCCCGCCGTTCGCCGGCAACCGGCCGCTGCGGCAGGCGCTGTCAATGGCCATCGACCGGCCGCTGATCGCCCGCAAGGTGCTGCACGACCTCGCCATGCCGGCCTGGAGCCTGGTGCCGCCGGGCATCCACGATTACACGCCGCAGCGGCCGGACTGGGCGCAATGGCCGCGTGCGCAGCGCGAAGCCGAGGCGCGGCGGCTGTACGCCGAGGCCGGCTACTCGGCCGAGAAGCCATTGCGGGTCGAGATCCGCTACAACACCTCCGACGACCACAAGCGCATCGCCGTGGTGATCGCCGCCATGTGGAAGCAGGTACTCGGAGTGGAGGTCAGGCTGGTCAACGAGGAATGGAAGGTGTTCCTGCAGCATCGCCGCGCGCGCCGCGAGACCGAAGCGTTCCGCAACACCTGGATCGCCGACAGCGACGATGCGTTCGGCTTCGCCGAAATCCTGGAGAGCCTCCATCCGCGCAACGATTCCGGCTATGCCGATGCGGCCTACGATGCGCTGCTGCAGGCGGCGGCGCAGGCCGATGATCCGGCGGTACGTCGCAGCCGGCTGGAAGCGGCCGAGCGGCAGATGCTCGATGACGCGCCGATCCTGCCGATCTATTTCTATGTCTCCAAGCATCTGGTCAAGCCGAGGGTCGACGGCTGGCAGGACAACATCCTGGACTGGCATTACAGCAAGGACCTTCGTCTGCGAGCGCACTGAGTCCGGCCGATGCTGACGCGCGCCGCGGTGCGTCTGCTGACCGCCGTGCCGACGCTGTTCGTGCTCGTCGGCCTGAGCTTCTTCCTGATGCATGCCGCACCTGGCGGGCCGTTCGACAGCGAGCGCAGCCTCGCGCCGGAAGTGGAGGCGCGGCTGAACGCGCAGTTCCATCTCGACGAGCCCGCCTGGCGACAGTTCAGCCGCTATCTCGGCGGCCTGCTGCACGGGGATCTCGGGCCATCACTGCAATACGAAGGTCGGAGCGTGGCCGACCTGATCGGGGACGGCGCGCCGGTGTCGGCCGCACTTGGCGCGATCGCGCTGCTGCTGGCGCTGACCGGGGGCGTTGCGCTCGGCGCAATCGCCGCGCTGCGCCGCGACAGCCTGTGGGATCGAGGTCTGATGCTGCTCGCGCTGCTCGGCCTGTCGCTGCCGTCTTATGTGGTCGCGCCACTGCTGATCCTGGTGTTCGCGCTGGCACTCGACTGGTTGCCGGCCGGCGGCTGGGACAGCCCGGCCTCGGTCCTGCTGCCGGCGATTGCGCTGGCGCTTCCGCAAATGGCGGCCATTGCCCGGCTGACGCGTGGCGCGCTCGGAGAAGTGCTGGCCGCACCGTGGATTCGTGCCGCCCGCGCCAAGGGCCTGCCGGAACGCTTGATCGTGTTTCGTCACGCGCTCAAGCCGGCGCTGCTGCCGGTGCTGTCCTGGCTCGGGCCGGCGGCGGCGGGCCTGATGACCGGCTCGGTGGTGGTCGAACAGGTGTTCGGCATTCCCGGTATCGGCCGCTATTTCGTCCAGGGTGCCCTGAATCGCGATTACACGCTGGTGCTAGGCGTGGTGCTGTTCTACGGCGCGCTGGTGGTGACCTTCAATTTCCTGGTCGATCTCGCGTACGGCCTGCTCGACCCTCGGACGCGGCCGACGTGAAGGCCCGCGCGTTCGGGCAACCGGCCGTGGCGGTGCCGGGGATGGTGCTGCTGATGATCGTGGTGCTGGCGGTGATCGGACCCTGGCTCGCGCCGCAGCCGTTCGATGCCATCGACTTCGATGCGGACTGGGCGGCCGCGCCCAGCCTTGCGCATCCCTTCGGCACCGACGACCTGGGCCGCGATCTGTTTGCGCGGGTCTGTGTCGGCGGTCGGCTGTCGCTGGCGGTCGGGCTGGTGTCGACCCTCGTCTCACTGGCCATCGGCGTGCTCTGGGGCGCAGCCGCCGGCTGGTTCGGCGGGCGGATCGACGCGTTGCTGATGCGTCTGGTCGATGTGCTCTACGCG
>CAYPJK010000332.1:0-3974 GCA_964411025.1 uncultured Nevskia sp. | reverse complement strand
CCTGCGGACCGATCGCGCGCAGCAGGCCGGCGGCGCTGTCGTCGGCCAGGCGGCCGAGAATGCGGGCCGAGAACAGCGGCAGCATCTGCCGCAGCACCGGCGCGGCGAGCCGCTGCGGCAGGGTGTCCAGCAGGTCGGCGGCGATGTTCGGGGCGAGCCGTTCGAGGACCCGCGCGGCGTCGGCCGGGTGCGCCTCGAGGAAGGCCAGCGACAGGCTCTGCGGTTCAGACACGGCGCCCGCCTTCGTCGGGGCGGTCGACCAGCAGCACGATGGCGCTGTCGTTGAACAGCTTGGCCGGGAGGCGGGCAGGCTCACGCGGCCGTCGCGTGTTTCCAGCACCAGGCTGGTGGCCGACATGTCAAGAATCTTGCCTTCGTGGCCGTCGACGCGGACCTGCTGGCCAATCGAATAGGTCTGGCGCAGGTAGTGGCTGCCGATCAGGTTGGCGACATAGCTGCGGGCCGCGAGGCTGACCGCCAGCGCCGCCGCACCGACCAGTGCCGCGACGATCACCGCCGCCATCACCACCAGGAAGGTGACGCGGATGCCGATCTGGTCGGCGCCGACGAGGACCGCCGTGATCAGGATCACCGCCTGTACCATGCGTCCCAGCAGCTCGCGCTGGGCCTGGACCTCGCCGACCGGGGCCGCTTCGACCAGCTGGCGCGCCATCCGGCTGGCCAGCACGCCGACGATGATGATCAGGCCGCCTGCTGCCACTGTCGGCAGGTAGCCGACCAGCTGCGCCAGCCAGGCGGTGAAGATGTCCAGCCCCATCACGTCGGTGGCAGCGGTCACGAAGAACAGCAGCACCAGCCAGAACAGGATGCTGCCGAGCATGCGGGCCGAGATCAGCGGCAGCCGGACGCTGGTACCGGTACGCGCGATCGAGGATTGCGACAGCACCCGTTCCAGGGTCATCACCACGTTGGTGCCGATCGAGCGCAGCAGGCGGGCCAGCAGCCAGCCGACCAGCAGCAGCAACAGTGCCCCGACCAGCTTGGGCAGGAACTGCGAGGCCTTGCCGAGGAACGCGGACAGCACGTCCTGCAGCGCGGTGCTCCATTCGACAAACAGGGTCAAGGGCTTGGGCTCCGGAGTGGGACGCGGAGTCGGCGGCGCTCAGCTGACGGCCATCCGCGCAGGCGGACGGAGCACTGGCACGAAGCCGCGGAGGAATCGGGCCTTGAAGGTAACACAGGCTACCGCCTGACCGGCCCGGCGCTGACGCGGGCCGGTCAGGGAGATGGCTTACAGCTTGACGTCGCTGATCTGCAGCACCGGCTGGGTGTTGGTGTAGTTCGGGATATCGGCCAGGATTTCGGCCGACGGCGGGCCGAACGCGGCCTGGAAGGCATCGACGGAATCGAAGTACAGATGGCCCATGGCGATGAACGCCGGCGGCGCACCCGGGGCACCACCGGCCAGGCCCTGCTCGACGGCCATCGACTTCAGCGCCGGCCCGAGCTTGCCCTTGACCATCGGAATATGGCGCTTGACGTAGTAGTCGATATCGAACTTGGCATCGGCGCTGTGCGGGTACATCACGCTGACCTTGATCACGGCTTTCCTCTCCTCACTGGGGGCCGGCCGCGATGGCCGGCGTCTTGGCATGGCGATCCGAGTTCTTCGGATTGCGGAAAATGATCGGCTTCTCAGTGGTGGTGCTGCGCGCTGCCGACACCGCTTCATCAACGAGATGGCGCAGCGGCGATTTGTCACAGACCGGATCGGTGGCGGCGGCGTCACCGGTGAACTGGAAGGCCTGGCAGCGGCAGCCGCCGAAGTCCTTTTCCTTTTCCGGGCAGGACACGCAGGGCTCCTTCATCCAGCCGAAGCCGCGGAACCGGTTGAAGGCGTCGGAGGCCTGCCAGATCTCCTTCACCGAGGACGTCTGCACGTTCGGGAATGAGAAGCCCGGCAGCTGGCGCGCCGCGTGGCAGGGCAGGGCGGTGCCGTCCGGCGTCACCAGCAGGAACACCGAGCCCCAGCCGTTCATGCAGGGCTTCGGGCGCTTCTCGTAGTAGTCCGGCACCACGAAGTAGATGTCCATCCGGCCCTTGAGACGGGCCTGATATTCGTTGGCGACGGCCTCGGCTTCCCGCACCTGTTCGAGCGTCGGCAGCAGGCGGTCGCGGTTCAGCAGGGCCCAGCCGTAGTACTGCGTGGTGGCCAGTTCGACATAGTCGGCTTCCAGTTCGATGGCGAGATCGAGCATCTCGCGCAACCGGTGCAGGTTGTCCCGGTGCAGCACGAAGCACAGGACCATCGGAAAGCCGGCGGCTTTCACCGCGCGCGCCATGTCCAGCTTGTGCGCGTAGGCGCGCATGCCGGCGATCTCGTCATTCTGGTTCGCTTCTGAACTCTGGAAGCTGACCTGGATGTGATCGAGCCCCGCGGCTTTCAGCGCGCGGGCGCGCGCTGCGTCCATGCCGATGCCGGAGGTGATCAGGTTCGAGTAGTAGCCGAGCTTCGTCGACTCGGCGACCAGTGTCTCAAGGTCTTGCCGGACCAGTGGCTCGCCGCCGGACAGGCCCAGCTGCAGTGCGCCCATCGAGCGGGCATCGCGCAGCACGCGCAGCCAGGTCTCGGTGTCCATGGTCTTGCCGTGGTCGTTGAAATCGACCGGATTGGAGCAGTACGCGCACTGCAACGGGCAGGCGTAGGTCAGTTCGGCGAGCAGCCACAGCGGCGGCTTGATGGCGGGCAGGCTCATTTTTCAGGCAATCCAGCCGCGGGCGTGGGCGACTTCGAGGAAGCTGCGGATGTCGCCGGAGATGTCGCCGGCTTCCGGGAACTGCTGCATCAGGCTGCTGACGATGCCGGTCGCATCTTTCTGTCCATCGACCTGCTTGAGGATCATCGCGGCGGTCTCGCTGAGCTGCACCACCCCTTCCGGATACAGCAGCACGTCGCAGCCCTGCACGGTCTCGTACTGGATGCGATGGCCGCGGGCCAACTTGAGGGGGCCGTCCTGCAGCGGCTTGTAGTCGGTCGCGTACTCGACCTTTTTCTCGGAGTTGCGGGTGGGCACGTCAGACATGGGCGGCCCCGCTGATCTCGGCGGCGGTCATCCCCTGGCGGAAGCCATCCACACAGTGATACGGCGGCTCGTCCTTCACGTAGGCCATGGTCATCGCGTCGAGCATCGACCACAGGATGTCGAGCTTGAACTTCAGCAGTTCCAGCGCCCGTTCCTGCTCGGCGCGCGTGCGGAACAGATCGAGCGTGAGCCCCAGGCCGTGCTGCACGTCGCGATGCGCTTCCTGCACGCGGCCCTTGAAGTAGTCGAGTCCGTGGGACTCGATCCACGGATAGTGCTTCGGCCATTCGGCGATGCGTTCCTTGTGGATCGACGGCGCGAACAGCTCGGTCAGCGACGAGGCCACGCCTTCCTGCCAGGACGCTCGGCGGACGAAGTTCACGTAGGCATCGACGGCAAAGCGCACGCCGGGCAGCACGTACCGGTGCGACACGATGTCCTCGCGCGCAAGGCCCACCGCAATGCCGAGCCGTACCCAGCGCTCGATGCCGCCTTCGGTCTCGTCATTGCCATCGTGGTCGATGATCCGCTGGATCCAGCGTCGGCGGACCTCGCGATCCGGGCAGTTGGCGAGCAGCGCGGCGTCCTTGTTGGGGATCGCGGTCTGGTAGTAGAAGCGGTTCAGCACCCAGCCCTGGACGGCTTCCTTCGACAGGCGGCCTTCGTTCATCGCCCGCTGGAACGGGTGGTGGATGTGGTAGTACGGCTCGAAGGCCTTCAGGCGCGCCGCGAATTCCTCGCGGGTCCAGGGCAGGTCGTGCGTTGCGACCGATGCGTTCATTGATGCCTCCTCCTGCAGTTGATTCCGACTTACAGCGCGAACTCCATACCGTCCTGCGCCACCTCGACACCGGCGGCGCGCACGGCGGTTCGCTCGGGGCCATCCTCGACGAGGATCGGATTGGTGTTGTTGATGTGGATCAAGACGCG
>CAYPJK010000331.1:0-4005 GCA_964411025.1 uncultured Nevskia sp. | reverse complement strand
CGGCGCGCTGTGAGGGCCGGACTTCCCCATCGTCACCGTGCGCGACTGGGTGGCCTCGCAGGCGCTGCTGGCCGACCACCTCGGCATCGACGTCTGGGCCGCAGTGATCGGCGGCAGCCTCGGCGGCATGCAGGTCATGCAGTGGACCATCGACTGCCCGAACCGCGTGCGCCACGCGCTGGTGATTGCCGCAGCCCCCAGGATCTCGGCGCAGAACATCGCCTTCAACGAGATCGCCCGGCAGGCGATCCTGTCCGATCCCGATTTCCACGGCGGCCGCTACATCGAGGCCGGCGTGCGGCCGGAGCGCGGCCTGAAGCTCGCGCGGATGCTCGGCCACATCACCTACCTGTCCGACACCGCGATGCGCGCCCGCTTCGGCCGCATGCTGCGCGACGGCGATGGCCAGTACAACTTCAACTACGACGTCGAGTTCGAGGTCGAAAGCTATCTGCGCCACCAGGGCAATTCCTTCGTCGACCGCTTCGACGGCAATACCTATCTGCTGATGACCAAGGCGCTGGACTACTTCGATCCGGCGCGCGAGTACGGCGACGATCTGGCCGGCGCCTTCCGCACCGCCACCGCCCGCTTCCTGGTGATCAGCTTCTCGGTGGACTGGCGCTTCTCCCCGGCCCGCTCGCGCGAAATCGTCAATGCCCTGATCGCCGCCGGCCGCGATGTCTCGTACGCGATGATCGATTCGCAGCTGGGCCATGACGACTTCCTGATGCCGATCCCGCAGTACCACGCGGTGCTGCGCAACTACCTCGACCGGGTCGCGGCGGAGAGCGCCTCATGAGCGCGCCGCTGCGTCCCGACCTGCAGCTGATATCCGGCTGGATCGCGCCCGGCTCGCGGATTCTCGATCTCGGCTGCGGCGACGGTGCCCTGCTCGCGCACCTGGCCCGCACCCGGCAGGTCCGCGGCTACGGGCTGGAGATCGACGACGACAACGTCGCCGCCTGTGTCGCCGCCGGCATCAACGTGATCCAGGCTGATGTCGACGACGGCCTGTCGGCGTTCGCCGACCGCTCCTTCGACTACGTGGTGATGACCCAGGCGCTGCAGGCGCTGGTGCGCCCGGACCAGGTGCTCGCGGAAATGCTGCGGGTGGGGCGCGAGGTGATCGTCACCTTTCCGAACTTCGGCCACTGGCGGGTCCGCGTGGCGCTGCTGGGCGGCCACATGCCGCATACGCCGGCGCTGCCGGCGAACTGGTACGACACCGAGAACATCCACCTGTGCACGCTGGCCGATTTCGATGCGCTGTGCCGCGAATCGCGCTGGCAGGTGCTGGAACGTGCGCTGCTCGACCGCAGCCACCGCACCGGCGCCAGCATCCGGATCGCGCCGAACCTGTTCTGCGAGATCGCGCTGTACAAGCTGCGCCTGCCCGGCTGAGCGCGCTGGCCTGAGACGTCAGCCGGGAACGGCCAGCACGCAGCGGTTGCGGCCGGCGCGCTTGGCGGCATACATCGCTTCGTCAGCTGCACGGATCAGCTGCTCGCGGTTGTCACCATGCGGCGGAAACATCGCCAGCCCGACGCTGGCGCCGATGGTCACGGTCACCGGCCCGAGCGCGCTGTCCAGCCGGTACGGACGGCGCAGGTCGTGGACGATCACCTCGCAGACCCGCAGGCCGGCCGTCTCGCCTTCGTCGAGACTTTCGAGGATCACCGCGAATTCATCGCCGCCGAGCCGCGCGACGGTGTCCTCGGTGCGCAGCAGCCCGCGCAGGCGGTCGGCGATCGCCTTCAGCAGTTCATCGCCGACCGGATGACCGTAGGTGTCGTTGACCGGCTTGAAACCGTCGATGTCGATGTAGGCCAGACCGAACTTGCGCTGGTGCCGGCGGCTGCGCTCGATGGCGCTGTCGAGCCGGTCCATGAACAGCATGCGGTTCGGCAGGTCGGTGAGTACGTCGTGACTGGCGCGATGCCAGGCGAGCTTCTCGGTTTCCCGGCGCAGCGCCACCTCGCGCTCCAGCGCCCGCATGTGATGCGACACCTGCTCCAGCGCATCCTGCAGTTCCGACTTGCGCCGGTACAGCTCCAGGAACACGGCGACCTTGGATTTCAGGATCGTTTCGTTGACCGGCTTGGCGATGTAGTCGACGGCGCCGGAGCCGTAGCCGCGCAGCCGATGCAGATCGTCGTAGGCAGCGCTGATGAAGATGATCGGCGTGTCGCGGCTGCCTTCGTCCTCGCCGAGCAGTTCGGCGACTTCGAAGCCGTCCATCTCCGGCATGTTGACGTCGAGCAGGATCAGCGCGAAGTCATGATCGAGGCAGGCGGCCAGCGCCTGGTTGCCGGAATCCGCCTCGATCAGCTCGGCACCGGAGCGGGCCAGCAGCCGGCGCAGCGCCAGCCGGTTCGGCGCGTGGTCATCGACGATCAGGATCTTCGGCGCGGCTGGCAATCTGGCAGGCAGAGCGTCAAGGGCGGTCATGGGCAGCGGTCGTTGATCCTGGTTGCAAGGCTGGCAAGCCCGGTCACGGCATCGGCACCGGCGCGCCCGAGCGCAGCCAGCGGCATCTGCGGCGCAATGGCTTCAGCCGGTAGCTGCACCAGCGCGTAGCCCCCGGCGCGGCGGACGGCGGCCAGGCCGTCGGCACCGTCGTCGTTGGCGCCGGTCAGCACCACGGCCAGCAGGCCATCGCCGTAGACATCGGCCGCCGCCTCGAACAGCACATCGACCGACGGACGGACGTGGCGGACGCGCGGATCAGCGGACAGCATGAAGCAGCCGCCCTCATCGACCAGCAGGTGATAGCCGGGCGGCGCGACATGCACCACGCCGGCTTCCGCCGGCTGCCGTTCGACCGCCTCGCGCACCGGCAGCGCCGAAGCCCGCGCCAGCAGCTCGACGAGCAGCGCACTGTCATCGTCCTGGCCGCGGTGGCAGACCACGATCACCGGCGCGCCAAGATCGCCGCGCAGGCCGGCCAGCACGGTCGACAGTGCCTGCAGGCCGCCGGTGGAACAGCCGATCACGACGGCCCTGCTTGGTGCGGGCATCGCGGGCACTCAGGCCGCCGCCGGCCCGAGCCGGTAGATCCGGGCCTGGGCATCCAGTTCGGTGAATTCGGCCGCGCTGGGCGCGAAGGTGATGCTTTCCTTGTTGCCCAGTACCAGGTAGCCGCCGCGCACCAGGCTGTCGCGAAACAGCCCGAGCACCCGGTCCTGCAGGGCGTTGGTGAAGTAGATCAACACGTTGCGGCAGAGGATCAGCTGCGCTTCGCAGAACACGCCATCGGCCACCAGGTTGTGGTTGGCGAAGGTGATGTTGCGCTTCAGCCGCTCGTCGAGCTTCAGGTGCTCGTAGCGCGCGTGCCAGTAGTCGCTGAGCGAATGCTGGCCGCCGGCGGCGAGATAGTTGGCTGACCAGGTCCGCGCCTCGGCGAGCGGAAAGATGCCGTCCTGCGCCTGCCCCAGCGCGGCGTCGTTGAAGTCGGTGGCGTAGATCTGGCAGCGGGCGTAGAGCCCGGCTTCCTCGAGCAGGATCGCCAGCGTGTAGACCTCTTCGCCACGGGCGCAACCGGCCTGCCAGATGTTGATGTGGGGATACGAGGCCAGCACTGGAAACACGTCCGCGACCAGTGTCTTGAACACGAAGGGATTGCGGAACATTTCCGAGACCGGCACCGAGAGTCCGGCGATCACCGCCGGCAGCAGGCTGTCGTCGTGCACCACCCGGGTGGTCAGCTCGCCGATGGTCCGGCATTGCCGGGCGGCGGCCACCGCCTGCACGCGCCGCTTCAACGAGGCACGGGCGTAGCCGCTGAAGTCGTAACCATGGCGCAGCTGCAGCGCCTGGACGAACAGCTCCAGCTCGATGTCGTCGGCAGCGGGGCGGCTCAGCGGCATCCGGCGGGCACTCCTGCGATCGGCGACGGTCGCCTCGTTCGGTGACGCTGGCCCGGCCATCCATGGCCGGTCATCCGTTCTCGTGGCGAGCGACGCTCGCTACGCACGGGAACTCATCCAGACCCGCATCATCGAC
>CAYPJK010000330.1:0-4006 GCA_964411025.1 uncultured Nevskia sp. | reverse complement strand
CGACACCCGTTCGCCCAGCACCTCGGCCTCGCGCCAGCCGAACACATGCTCGGCGGCGAGATTGAAGCCGGTGATGCGGCCTTCGCTGTCGATCAGCACGATCGGATCGACCGCGGCTGCGAACAGCGCACCGAACCGGTCCCCGGAAATGGGGCCGCTGCTGGGGCGTGCGGTAGGGCTGGACATGGTCGCGACGGCGGCAGCGGTGGGCAGGCGGTAACCGCTGCGGATTGTAGCCACCTTGATCCAGGTCAAGGCCTCGCCGGCGCCGGCAGTCCTCACTGTCGTCCCCTGCCGAGGACTGCCCATGATCGCTTGCTGTCGCCCCACCGCCTTCGCCGCCCAGCTCGATGTGCTGGCCAACGCCACGCCTGCGATCACGGCCCTGATCGACCGCCATGTCGCGGCACGCCATGACTGGTGGCCGGGCGAGCTGGTCGACTTCGGCGACGATCCGCAGCTGGCGGCGCTGGGCGCGTTGCGCGAACGCGCGCGCGGCCTGCCGGCGGCGGTGAAGGTCTCGGTGATGCTGAACCTGCTGACCGAGGAAGGCCTGCCGCACTTCCACCGGATCATCGCCGAGCACGTCGGCAGCCAGGCGATCTGGCAGCGCTGGACCCGGCTGTGGACAGCCGAGGAAGACCGGCACGGCAACGTGCTGCGCGACTACGCCCGCGATGCCGCGCTGTTCGCGCCGGCCGCGATCGACCGCCTGCAGTTCGGCTTCCTGCGTGATGGCTTCGACCCCGAATGGGCCGGCAGCCCGTACCGGCTTCTGGCCTACACCAGCCTGCAGGAACGGGCGACGCAGATCTCGCACGCCAATACCGCGCGGCTGGCTGCCGCCCACGAACCGCTGCTGCAGACGGTATTGGCCCGGCTGGCCGGCGACGAGGCCCGCCACTGCGCGTTCTATCGCGATGCCTTCGCGCTGGCGCTGGCCGCCGATCCCGACGAAGCACTTCTGGAACTGGCCGACGTGGCACCGGCGCTGTCGATGCCGGGCAGCACCATCCTGGGCTTTCAGATGATGGCCGAGGTCGAGCGCCAGGCCGGCGTCTTCGGCCCTCGCCAGTACGCTGCCCTGATCGACGAATCGCTTACGCATTGGGGCATCGCCCGCATCGAACCGCGCGGCGGCGAAGCCCGGCGCGCCCGCGATCGGCTGATGGCGCTGCCGGCGCGGCTCGACGCGCTGGCCGGGCGGCTGGAGCAGCGCCGACACCGGAAAACCTTTGCCTTCGATTTCCTCCGGCCACCGCTGGCGGCGCTCGCCTGAGGCCGGTGTCGCGCGGAAGGCATTGAACCCACCACTGAACCCACCACGGCGACAGCCGCTGAAACGGCATCGCCGCGCCGACGAGGGCGCGGCGATGGCTGGCAGGACGGTGGGATCAGAAGCGGTACGACACCGTTGCGCCGTAGGCCAGCGGATTGATCCTGACCTTGCCGATCGGGGCGCCGTCGACGCTGGCATCCGGCTCGATCTGCAGATAGCGCAGGTCGGCACCGACGGCCCAGTCGGCATTGACATGCCAGTCCACGCCCAACTGCGCTGCGACACCCCAGGTGTTCGACAGCTGCAGGCGCGCACCGGGCAGCGCTTCGCGGAAGAACAGCGTGCGATTGACGCCGACGCCGATGTAGGGGTCGACACGGCCATCGGCCAGCGGGTGGTACTGCAGCCCGAGCACGGGCGGCAGATGCTGGGTGGACGCCACGCGGCTGCCGTTGATGGCGATGCCCTGGGTCACGGGCAGCGCCGCCAGCAGGTCAAGGCTCAGCTGCCGGCAGATGCGGTAGTCGACATTGAACGTCACCGCCGCCTTGCTGCGCACGGTGATGTCGCCGGCAGCGGTGTCGTTGTGGCCACCGACCGGATCGATGACATGGCCGCCCAGCCGCAGTGACCACGGGCGGGCCTCGTCGAAGCAGGCGGCGTGGCTGGCGATCGGCGTCAGCAGCAGGGCGCTGGCGAGCAGCGGAAGCAGGGTCTTGGCAGTCATGGTCGGGGTCTTCGGACAGGCATCGGACTGATGTCGCCGCCATCGTCGCCGGCGGCCATCGCGGTGGCCTTGACCCTGGTCATTGCAGGCGCGGTACGGCCAGCACGGAAGCCGATCGCAGGCCAAAAAAAGGCGGCCACAGGGGCCGCCGAATCACGCGATGGCCGCAGGGGACGGCCATCGCGGGGAGGAGCCTGTCGCCGCCTCAGGCCACCGAGTCGGAACGACGGTGGCCGAGCGGCATGCGCCGTTCGCGCTTCGGGGGCGCTTCGGAGGCCAGATCGAAATCGGCCGGCTTGATCAGCAGCACGTCGCAGCTCAGCCGCCGCAGCAGGGCCTCGGCCGTGGAGCCGAACAGCAGGCGGTCGATCGCCGGGTGATAGGTGGAGCCGATCACCACGAGATCGATCGCGTTCTGCGCGACCAGCGTGGCGATGCCATCGGCCGGCTCCAGCCGACGGGTGCGCAGTACCTGCGCCGGCCGCAGCTGGTGACGGCTGGCGAAACGCTTCAGCTGTTCGGCGTGGGCACCGTCCATCAGTTCCCAGGTGTTGGCGATGAAGCCGGCGTCGTAGCTGCCCAGCGGCAGACAGGAGAACACCGAGCCGAGATGCAGGCTGCTGCTGTCGCCAACCAGACAGGCACGTGCGGCGGCCAGCAGCTGATCGTTGAGCGCGCCGGCCGCGCCGTTGATTGCGACATCGACCGCCGCCATCACCCGGCGTGGCTCCAGCGCCGAGCGCGGATGCACCAGCATCAGCGGTGCGGCGACCAGGCGGATCAGCTTCCAGTCGACGCTCGTCGGTCGCAGGCGACCGGCATCGGCATCGGTGACCGGTTCGCAGTCGATGTCCTTGATCACCAGGTCCGGCCGCAGCGCCCGGATACGGGACACGATGGCGCGGGCCGGATCGCGCGCCCAGCTGACATCGCATTCCACGCGCAGGCCGTTGTCGGCCAGCCCGCGCGCGACCTCGCTGAGCGCCTTCATGCGCTCGTCGAGGAAATCGCGGCGCGCGCGGTCGGCGACCTCGACGCCGAACACGGTGCCGGCGTAGTCGATCGGCTCGTAGTGATCAAAGATTTCCAGATGCAGCGTCGCACCGCTGCGGTGGGCATAGGCCATGGCCCGGTGCAGCGCCGGCCCCGGACGGGCATCGGGGGCCATCAGCACCAGGATGGTTCGCAGCGTGTTCATCGGGCAGCACCGGTTGCGGATTTCGATGGCTTGAGTGTCGGCATCCGACACCGGTGGCGCGTTGATCCAGGTCAAAGCGGTGGCGCCCCCCGAAGCCGATCCTGCACGCCATCAACGCAGGGGATCGGCCATGGCAGACGACAGCGGTACCGCAGCACCATCCATTCAATACGAGGACCGGGCAGTTCGCGGCTTTGCCGTGATGACCGTGGTCTGGGGGATCGTCGGCATGACGGTCGGCGTCTGGCTGGCCGCCCAGCTGATGTGGCCGGCACTGAACTTCGACACACCGTGGCTGACCTACAGCCGCCTGCGGCCGCTGCACACCAATGCGGTGATCTTCGCGTTCGGCGGTAGCGCCCTGTTTGCTTCGAGCTACTGGTGCGTGCAGCGCACCTGCCGCACCGCGCTGTTCCTGCCGAAGCTCGCCAATTTCACGTTCTGGGGCTGGATGCTGGTGATCGTGCTGGCGGCCATCACGCTGCCGCTGGGCATCACGCAGAGCAAGGAGTACGCCGAACTGGAGTGGCCGATCGACCTCCTGATCGCCATCGTCTGGGTCGCCTACGGCGTGGTGTTCTTCGGCACCATCGCGAAAAGAACCGTCAGCCACATCTACGTGGCCAACTGGTTCTTCGGCGCCTTCATCATCGCGGTGGCGCTGCTGCACATCGTCAACAGCGTGGCGATCCCGATCAGCTGGAGCAAGTCCTACTCCGCCTACAGCGGTGCTACCGATGCGATGGTGCAGTGGTGGTACGGCCACAACGCGGTCGGCTTCTTCCTGACCGCCGGCTTCCTC
>CAYPJK010000329.1:0-4020 GCA_964411025.1 uncultured Nevskia sp. | reverse complement strand
AGAATCTCGGCGACATCTACGCGGCGCTGGCCGGCGCGGCCTACAACCGGGCGCTGGCGCTGGATTCCACCAATGCGACGACCCGCTACAAGCTGTCGCTGCTCAACAACCTGACAGCCGGCGGCGCATCCGCCTCGGCGCGGGTAGCGGCAGCGGCAGCCGCTGCCGCGACACCAGCTCCGGCGGCGGCTCCGGCCGTCGCGCCGGCCCCGGCTGCCGCGCCGGCACCCGCCGCCGCCAGCGCGGCCGGCAACGACGCGGTGCTGAAGGCGCTCGACGCCTGGGCGGCCGCCTGGTCGAGCCGCGATGTCGACGCCTACCTCGCCGCCTACGCGCCGGACTTCAAGCCGGAGGGCGGGCTGGCGCTTGCCGAATGGCGCGACCAGCGCCGTGTCCGCATCGGCAAGGCCAAGACCATCAACGTCGCGGTGCAGGATGCCGACGTGACCCGCATCGACGGCCAGCACGCCAGCGTGACCTTCACGCAGGACTACAGCTCCGACACGATCGCCGACAAGGTCACCAAGATCATCGAGCTGGTGCAGGTCGACGGCAGCTGGAAGATCAGCCGGGAAACGCTGCGCTGATACGCGGCTCCGGCATTTTTCCAATCCGGTCGAGGTTGCCCGTGCAGGTTGCGGCCCGTCTGCGCGTGCTCGCCGCCGGCAGCCTGTTGATGATGGCCGGCGCTGCGTCGGCGGCTGGCGGTCCGGCCCTGCATCCGGAAGACCGGCTGGCGGTCGCCATCGCGGCGATGCAGGACGGCGCTTACGCCGACGCCAGCCGCCGCCTGGAAGCGCTGATCCGCGACGAACCGAATTTCCGGCTCGCCCAGCTGCTGTTCGGCCATGTGCTGGCGATGCGCTCCGGCGCCCGTATCGGCTCGCCGCTGGCCGACGACGAAGATCCCAAGCTGCGCGACCTGCTGGCCGAATACCGCCAGCGCGGCAACACGCTGCGGGCGCTGCCGGCCGCCGGCCTGGTACCGGCAACGCTGCTGAAGCTGTCCGCCGACATCCGCCACGCGCTGGTGGTCGATCTCGGC
Source organism: uncultured Nevskia sp. (assembly GCA_964411025.1). Taxonomy (GTDB): domain Bacteria; phylum Pseudomonadota; class Gammaproteobacteria; order Nevskiales; family Nevskiaceae; genus Nevskia. The sequence continues at coordinate 2,975 of CAYPJK010000329.1, read as the reverse complement.
AAGGGCCGCGCCTACCTGCTGGAACAGGACGACGGCAAGCTGCGGGTGGTCCGCAACCTCTACGCCGGCATCGGCCGCAGCGGCTTCGGCAAGCAGAGCGAGGGCGATCTCCGGACACCGATCGGCATCTACCGGATCCACGGCTGGCTGCCCGACGAACAGCTGCCGCCGCTGTATGGCGCCGGTGCGCTGCCGCTGAACTATCCGAATTCCTGGGACCGTGCGCTCGGCCGCACCGGCTCCGGCATCTGGCTGCATGGCGTGCCGCCGGAAACCTATGTCCGCGCGCCGCGCTCCAGCGAAGGCTGCGTGACCTTTTCCAACGCCGACCTGCTGAGCCTGAAGCGCACGGTGGCGATCGGCACCACGCCGGTGGTGCTGGCCGAGCAGGTCGACTGGATCGCACCGGCGGCGCTGCAGGACGACCGCGCGCAACTCGTCAAGTCGATCGAGCAGTGGCGCGGCGACTGGTCGGCACTCGACACCGAGGCGTATCTCGACCATTACGCGGACGACTTCCGGACCGACGACGGCATGGACAAGGCCACGTTCAGCGACTACAAGCGGCGCGTCAACGCCGGCAAGCAGCGCGTCCAGATCGGCATCGGCGACCTCAGCCTGTTCGCCTATCCCGGCGAGGCGGGGCTGGTGGTGGCGCAGTTCCTGCAGAACTACGTCAGCGACAACTTCGCCTCCAGCACCCGCAAGGACCAGTACTGGCGTCGCCAGCCGGATGGCCAGTGGCGCATCGTGCGCGAGATGAACCGCTAATCCGGCCGGTGCCGGCCGCATCCCTCTGGAGATCTGCGCGATGGACATGGACCCGATCGACTACAGCATCCATGGCGATGATCTGCAGTACGTCGAGTTGCGGCTGGCCCCGGGCCGCTGCGCGGTGTCGGAGCCCGGCGCGATGATGTACGTCGACGACGGCGTGACCATCCGCTCGGAGATCGGCGACGGCAGCGGGCGCGAAAGCCACTTCCTCGGCCGGCTGTGGCGCGGCATCCGCCGCAGCTTCAGTGGCGAATCGCTGTTCACGTCGGTGTACGCCAACGATGCCGCCGGGACGCGTCGCGTCGCGTTTGCTGCGGCCAGCCCGGGCCAGATCGTGCCGGTGGACCTGGCGGCGGTCGGCGGCGAGCTGATCGTGCAGCGCGGCGGCTTTCTAGCTGGCGCCCGCGGTGTGGAGATCGGCGTGGCGCTGCAGAAGCGCATCCGTGTCGGCCTGTTCGGCGGCGACGGTTTCATCATGCAGCGGCTGACCGGCAACGGCACCGCGTTCATCCACGCCAGCGGCGCGCTGACCGAGATGCGGCTGGCACCGGGCGAGACGCTGCGCGTCGACACCGGCTGTCTGGTGGCGCTGCAGAACACCGTGCACTACGACATCCGCTACGTGGGACGACTGAAGTCGGCGCTGTTCGGCGGCGAGGGCCTGTTCTTCGCACAACTCAGCGGGCCGGGCACCGTCTGGCTGCAGTCGATGCCGCTGAAACGCCTCAGCCAGACCATGCTCGGTTCGGCGATGGCCGCCGGTCGGCCGCGCGGGGCGCTCGGCATTCTCTGGGTGATCGCGGTCGCGGTCTTCGTGATCGCCAACATCCTGCTGGGCGGCAGCGGCGGCGGCGAATGAACGGCCGCTTTGCCGTCCGGCTGTACGGCCGCGATCTGCCGGCGGCCGGCGTTCAGGCCAGTGCCTGGTTCATCGGCCCGCAGCTGCGGGTCGCCGCCGAGCCGGGGCCGGCGCTGGATGTCCCTGTCGACCAGCTGCGGGTCGACACCGGCGGCTTCGACCACGATCGCCTTTACCTCGGCTGGGAGGCGGCGGATGGGCGGCTGTCGATCAGCCCGGTCGACGCGGCAGCGCAGGCCACACTGGTCGGCACCGCGCCGGCGCTGCTCGAGGCCGCGCTGCAGCAGCATGTGCGCGGCACCCGGCGCAGGAGCCGCCAGTGGCAGCTGATCGCCGGCATCGCCGCCGCTGCGGTGCTGATGCTGGCCAGCCTGTGGTGGACCTACGGCGCGCTGGTGTCCTGGGCAGCAGACCATGTGCCGGTTGAAACCGAGGCGAAGCTCGGCGCGGCAACGGTTGCGGAACTGAAGACCGGCGGCAAGCTGATCGAACAGGGGCCGGCGGTGGACGCACTGCGCGAGATCGGCGGGCGACTCACTGCGGGTTCGCGTTACACCTATCACTGGTCGGTGCTCGACGAGCCCAGCATCAACGCCTTCGCGGCGCCCGGTGGCCAGGTGGTGGTGCACCGGGGGCTGATCGCGGCGGCGAAGACGCCCGAGGAACTTGCCGGCGTGCTGGCGCACGAGGTGCAGCACATCGAGCAGCGCCACACACTGAAATCGATGATCAACGGCCTAGGTGTGGCAGCGCTGGCCACCGTGGCGCTCGGCGATGTCAGCGCCATGGCCGGGATGCTGGCGTACCAGATCGGCACGCTGCACTACAGCCGCGATCTGGAGGCGGAGGCCGATCGCCTGGGCCTCGACGCACTGGTGCGCGCGCGGATCGCACCGGACGGCATGGCGGAATTCTTCCGGACGCTGGAAAAGCAGGCGCCGCAGATGCCGATCGCGCTGCTGTCGAGCCACCCGGCGACCGAAGCCCGGGTCGCGGCGATCGAGGCCGGCATCGCCGCACTGCCGAAGCAGGACTACCCGCCACTGGCGATCGACTGGGCCGCGGTGCAGGCCAGCGTTCGCCCGGACGACGCCGCAGCGCCCTGATCGAACACCCGTTGCATGCTTGAACCGGCACCGGACAGCGCAACATAGCGGCTGTTCTTCCGCCCGGATTGCATCGCCTTGTCTCCTTCTGCCCGTCGCCGCACCCCTGACACCGCCGATGCTGCCGGCGAACCGGCCATCGAACCCTCGCTCGGCAAGGCACTGGTGGCGCTCAAGCCGTATCTCGCCGAGTTCCCCGGCCGGCTGAGCCTGGCGCTGGCGCTGCTGTTCAT
>CAYPJK010000328.1:0-4035 GCA_964411025.1 uncultured Nevskia sp. | reverse complement strand
TGGAACTGCGCCACAGCGGGCAGGGGCGCGGCTACTTCACGGCCCTCGTGCGCTATGTCGAGTCCGACGAGCAGGCCCGTGCCGACCAGGCCGGCTTCAGCCTGAAGCGGCAGTACGCGGTCTATCGCGACAAGACCTGGCAGCCGCTGACTGCGCCGATGACGATCCGGCGCGGCGATCTCGTCCGCGTGGAGCTGACCGTCAGCACGCCGGCCGCGCGTCGCCAGGTGGTGGTCGACGATCCGCTGCCCGGTGGGCTGGAGCCGGTCAATCCCGATCTGGCGACCGCCAGCGGGCTGACGGCCGAAGATGCCGAGCCGCCCGGTTCGGCCAGCCCGTATCCGTTCTATCACCGCGAACTGCGCTTCGAGGCGGCGCGCTGGTTCGCCGACGAACTGGCGGCCGGCCGCTACCGGCTGTACTGGGTCGGGCAGGCGGTCGCGAGCGGGCGCTTCACCGTGCCGGCGCCGCACGTCGAAGCGATGTACGACCCGGACGTGTTCGGCAACGATCTGCCGGCGCTGCTGACCATCGACGAGGCGGCGCCGCCGTGAGCGCCGCGGCAGCGGCCATTGCCTGCAGGCTTACAGCGCCGCGAATGCCCGGGCCAGGTCGGCCCAGAACGGCTGGGTGGTGACGACGAAGGTCAGGGCCTGCAGCAGCATGATCAGCCCGAGCATCGCCGGAAACACGGCCCGGCCGCTGGCGGCTTTCCGCTCGACGACGATCAGCGCGAGCAGCAGCAGGTCGGTCAGCGGGTAGCTGATGAACTGCGGCGGAAAGGCCGGTGCCGGCTCGATCCAGAACAGCAGGATGCGGGCGACGACCGGATCGATCAGCACCAGACCACTGCAGATCATGAAGCGGGCGTGGACCAGCGGCCGGTGCCGCCAGATCATCGCGCCGGCATAGCTGGCGGCGAACAGCACGAACCCAAGCAGCTGCAGGTACAGGATGTAAACGCGCAGTGCCGGTGGCGGGCCCACTGCCGCGTTGAGCCGTTCATGGGCCAGCAGCACGAAGCCGGCCAGCATCGGGCCGATGAGCACCCAGGTCATGCGGCCGAGCCACCGGTGCAGGTCGCGGTGCTGTCGGCGGATCAGCCAGGGCTGGACGATCAGCAGTGCGCACCAGACCAGCATCGTCGCGACGTGGAAATGGGTGGCGGCCGACGGGCCACTGAACGGGTGCGAGAAGTACGGCGGCCAGAACGCGAAAATCGCGATCGCCAGCAAGGCTGCAAAGGCGGTGGCCGAATGCGGAAAGCTCGCCCGGGCTTTCTGGCGGGAGACGAGGGCCGGCTCTGGAGCAGTCGTGGAAGCGGCAGGCATGGGGTGGTTCTCGAAAGGCGGCGACGAAGCGTGTCGCGCCCATCCGATGCCGGGCAAGGCGAGCGGGTTGCGCCGCCGGTGAAGCCCACTGTGCGCCAGTTCACTGCGAGCCCGGCGATGGGGCGTCCGCCGGGTGCTCGGCAGGCGTGAACCGGCCCGGAACGGAACAGGCCCGCCGGAGCGGGCCTGTCGCGCCATCCGTCACCCGCTGGCTAGAAGCGGATCGTCACGCCGCCAATCACCGTGCGCGCCGCGCCCGGGCGGATGCCGTTCTCGATGTCGACGATATAGGTCTTGTCGGTGAGGTTGCGGCCGGTTACCCACAGCTCGGTGTTCGGGCTGACCCACGGCACCTTCACGCCGATTCGTGCCGACAGCAGCGTGTTCGATGGCACCCGGCCCAGCACCACGACTTCGCGGATTTCGACCGAATCGCCCGGCTGCACCGGTTCGCGGTCCTCGTTGGCCAGAGTCAGGTCGCGGGTATTGAGCAGGTCGGAGAAATAGCTGCCGAAGTGGTTGACGGTCAGCGACGCGGTCCACAGCGCACCGCCCTTCAGGCCGATGGTCAGGCTTCCGGCATGCAAAGGCGTCTCAGGTACCCGGTTGCCGTCGATGTCGGCGCCTTCGGTGAACGTCGAGCGGGCGTAGCTGTAGGCCAGCTGCGAGAACGCGGAGATCGCGGTGCCGGGCAGCGATGGCGTTTCGTAGTTCAGGCCGAGATCGAAGCCGACCGAACGGGAATCGGCCGCGTTCACGACCACGTTGGCGTCATCAACCGTGTACGGCAGCTGCACCACGGTGTCGTAGATCACGTTGTAGAACGCCGCCGCCTCGGCGTTCAGGCCCGGTGCCAGCCGGGTACGGAAGCCGATCTGGCTGTTGATGCCGGTTTCCGGCTTCAGCGGGAACTCGTCCGCCGAGCGCGCAAACGCCGGTGTGTAGCCGCGCGCGACGTTGGCGAACACCTGGGTCTTGTCGAAGCCGGTGTACAGAAGCGCGAGGCTCGGCAGCGCCAGCAGGCGGTCGTCCTGCTCGCCGTCGAAATTGAAGGTCGAACCGGTGAAGCGGCGCTCGCGGTGCTGCGTGTAGTGCTCGATGCGCAGTCCCGGCGTGATCTGCACATCGCCGACCTGGACGGCGTTCTGGACATAACCGGCGATCGCGGTTGCCTGGTACTTGTCGAGCCGCGCGGCGGCCAGCGCGTTCTCGCCGAAGTTGGTACCGCGCTTGCCAATCGAGATCACTTCGCCGATGTCGCCAAACTCACGACCGTCGTCGAAGAGCGAACGGGTGGCCTGCACGCCGAACGACAGCTCGTGGCCGATGGTGCCGGTACTGAAATTGACCACTGCGCGTGATTCCGCACCGTAGTTCTCGTACAGCCGGGCGCGGCTGACCATCACGCCGCTGACGCCTTCGACGAACTGATAGTCCGGGTCCTCGTACTCGAAGGACGGCAGCGCGTCGGCGGAGATCTCGTCGGGATCGACGGTGAAGCGGGCACGGTCGGTGCGGGTGGCGTAGATCCGCGACGAGACCGTGAGGCCGCTGCCATTGAACTGGTGCTTGAGGTCGTACTTCGAGAAGTTGACGCCGATGGTGTTGAACTCCTGCCCGAAGCGGCCGAGCTTGCGGCGCGGCGCCAGCGCGTACTCCACCGGCGTCAGGTTCGATTCGTCGTAGTTCGAGCGTTCGCGCAGGTGGCTGGCGCTGAATTCCAGCGAGTGCCGATCGTTGATCCGGTATTCGATCTCGCCGTAGAAGTCATCGAATCGGGATTTCTCGACATCGAAGGCACCGTCGGCACTGGCGCCGGTATAGGCCAGCGCGATGCCGAAGTCCCCGATCGTGCGGGTATGCGACAGATGGCGCTGGATGTTGTCGTCATTGCCGTAGCCGAACTCGAACCGGGTCTCCGGCGTCACGGTCGGGGCGAGCGACCGGAAATTGATGATGCCGTGGTTGTTCAGCGGCCCATAGATGACATGGCCGGTACCCTGCAGCACCTCGACGTTCTCCAGTCGCTGGAACGGCGGCGTGTAATGAGCCGAGGAATCCAGGTAAGGCGAGGCATTGATCGGCACGCCGTCTTCCAGCAGCAGCACCTTGCGGCTGCGCCGTGACGGCGCACCGCGCAGGCCGATGCCGGAACGGCGGCCGGCGATGTCGTCGTCGATGATCCGCAGGCCGGGCACGGCGCGCAGCGCTTCCTGCAGGGTCACCGGGCGAAGGCGGTCGAGCTGTTCGGCCGTCAGCTGGCGGGCGGTGCCGGCCGTGTTCTCGATCGGCCCGACGAAGCTGCCCTCGACCAGCACCGGCGTCAGCGCGATGGCCTCGTCGCTGCTGCTGTCCGCTTTCGGGGCATCGGCCGCGCGCTCCTGGGCGCCGGCCGGGCCGGCCAGCACGGCTCCGGCGGCGAACAGTGCGGCTGCCAGCGGAATCGGCCGCGGGCGGGGGAATGTCGGCATGGGCTGTCTCCTCTAGATGGTTCTTGTTGGTCGGATGCCAGGGACTGGGCCCCGGATCGCCGGGCATCATGGGAAACAGCGGTTGCGCGCTGAATGGGAAATTTTCCTTGCAGAGCGCCGAAGTTGTCGGAGACTTGTCAATTGCCCGAAACATTCAGAAATCGCTGATGAAGGAGGCACTTTACGTCGACATTATTCTCATGCTCGTGGGTGGCGGGATTAGCAGTGACAGC
>CAYPJK010000327.1:0-4053 GCA_964411025.1 uncultured Nevskia sp. | reverse complement strand
CTGTCTGGATGGCGCTGCTGCGGACCTGGGCGATCCTGTAGACGGCGTTATCGATCTCTTACCTGTGGGATACGAAGTTCGAGACGCACGTGATGATCACGGCGGCGATCCAGGCGCTGGTCTGGGGTGCGACGCGGTCACCGGGCGCCACCGGCGGCAACGGTACCTCGGGCAGCTGATCGCGCTGCTGCCGCTTCCGTATCGGGCGCGTGCGGCGCCCGACCGCGCTTTCGGCGCGGCCGAGCGTCATCAGGCCGCCGCGCACCGGTAAAGTACCGGCATGGAAGCTCACCGCCGCGCACGCCTGCTCCGCGCACTCGATATCGACGTCTGGTCCCCGCGCTCGGCGTCACCGCTGACGCGGTCCGATACCGACGAGTTGCCGGTCGCCGCGCCAGCCGAGATCTCCGTGCCGCGCCGCGCGCCGCCGACGAGCCGGCGTCCAGAGCCGACGCCGCCGGCCAGCCTGTTGCCCGATCTCGAAGCGCCTGCACCGGCCTATGTCGCGCCGGCCGACTGGCAAGGGCTTGCCGATGCCGTGCGCAGCTGTACCCGCTGCAAGCTGTGCAAGACGCGCACGAACACCGTGTTCGGCGTAGGGCCGGTCGATGCGCCGTTGATGGTGATCGGCGAAGGCCCTGGGGCTGAGGAAGATCTGCGCGGCGAGCCGTTCGTCGGTGCCGCCGGCAAGCTGCTCGACGGCATGCTGCAAAGCGTCGGCCGGGCGCGCAGCAGCAATGTCTACATCGCCAACGTCGTCAAGTGCCGGCCGCCTGGCAACCGCGATCCGGAAGCTGACGAGGTGGCCGCCTGCCGGCCGTACCTGGATCGGCAGATCGAACTGCTGCGGCCGAAGCTGATCGTCGCGCTCGGGCGCGTGGCAGCGCAGCGGCTGCTGAGCAGCACCGCGCCGCTGTCGAAGCTGCGCGGGGTACCGCAGGTCTACGGTGCGGCCAACACGCCGGTGCTGGTCAGCTATCACCCGGCCTATCTGTTGCGCACGCCGGCCGACAAGGCCAAGAGCTGGCTGGACCTCAAGCAGGCGCACCGGCTTCTGTCGGACCGCTAGGACTGCGCCACCCTTCGGCCGTCGCTGCCGGGCCCAGCCCGGCCGGATGATCCGGCGGTCCGAACGTTACAATCCGCATCACGCTCCTTCTCAAGCCCGCCATGCGCCTGTCCCGCTTCCCGCTGTCGACCTCCAAGGAAACGCCTGCCGATGCTGCCGTGGTCAGCCACCAGCTGATGTTGCGCGGCGGCTTCATCCGCCAGCTCGGCTCGGGTCTGTACTCGTGGATGCCGATCGGCGTGCGGGTGCTGCGCAAGATTGAAGCGATCGTGCGCGAGGAAATGAACGCAGCTGGGGCGATGGAAATCGTCACGCCGACCGTGCAGCCGGCCGAGCTGTGGCAGGAATCCGGCCGCTGGGCGCAGATGGGCGATGAGATGCTGCGCTTGCACGATCGCCACAAGAACGCGTTCTGCTATGGCCCGACGGCCGAGGAAGTGGTGACCTTCCACGTCCGTCAGGACATCCGCAGCTACCGCCAGCTGCCGGTCAACTACTACCAGATCCAGACCAAGTTCCGTGACGAACGCCGGCCGCGCTTCGGTGTGATGCGTTCGCGTGAGTTCGTCATGAAGGACGCCTACAGCTTCCACATGACGGAAGCCTCGCTGGCGGCCGAGTACGACAACATGCGCGCCGCGTATGCGCGCATCTTCACGCGCATCGGCGTCGACTTCCGCATCGTCAAGGCTGACAGCGGCAACATCGGCGGCTCGCGTTCCGAGGAGTTTCACATCCTCGCCCAGTCTGGCGAAGACCTGCTGGCGGTGTCCGACAGCGGCGCGTATGCGGCCAATGTCGAAGCGGCCGAAACGCGCGCCAGCAGCACGCCCCGCGTGGCAGCGAACGCTGCGCTGGAGAAGGTCGCAACGCCGGGCCAGAAGACCTGCGAGCAGGTGTCCAAGTTCATGAAGGTGGCGCTCGACCGGAAGGTCAAGCTGCTGGTCGTGAAGGCAGCGGATGGCGGGCTCATCGGTATCGCGCTGCGTGGCGATCACCAGTTGAACGAGATCAAGGCCGCGAAGCATCCGAAGATCGCTGATCCGTTCCAGATGGCGACGCCGGAAGACGTGAAGGCCGCGTTCGGCTGCGAGGTCGGCTACCTTGGCCCGGTCGGTTGCCCGATTCCGGTGATTGCCGATTTCGCGGCCAGCGAGGTCGCCGACTTCGTCTGTGGCGCCAACCAGGACAACCATCACCTGAAGGGCGCCAACTGGGGTCGCGACGCAGCCGAGCCGGAAACGGCCGACCTGCGCATGATCGTCGAAGGTGATCCGAGCCCCGATGGCATCGGCACCATCAGGCTGTATCGCGGCATCGAAGGCGGGCACGTGTTCCAGCTCGGCAAGAAGTACACGAAGGCGATGAGCCTGACCGTCCTCGACGAGAACCAGCAGCCCGTGACGCCGGAAATGGGCTGCTATGGCATCGGCGTCACCCGCATGGCGGCCGCCGTGATCGAGCAGCGCAATGACGCCAACGGCATCCTGTGGCCGGACGCGATCGCCCCGTTCCGCGTCATCGTCTGCCCGATCGGGTTGGACAAGGCCGACACCGCCGCCAGCGTGAAGGCTGCCGCCGAAACGCTGTACGCCGAACTGCTCGCCGCCGGCGTCGACGCCGCCCTCGACGACCGCGGTCTGCGCCCCGGCGAAATGTTCAAGGACGCCGACCTGATCGGCATCCCGCACCGGATCATCGTCGGCGCCAAGGGCCTCGCCACGCAGCAGTTCGAGTACAAGCGCCGCGATGCCGCCGCCGCCGAAATGATTCCGGCGACGACGAGTGCCGTGCTGGAGAAGCTGGGCGGCTGAAGGTTCTTCAGGGCCGCGTGCTGAGTCAGGCTCCGTTGATGTCGGTACTTGCGCGCTGGCCACTTCTGGCGCACGGCACCCGGCCGGCGTTGGGCCTGGCGTTCGTGGTGGCACTGCTGTTCGTGCCGATCACGCAAGCCGCGCCCACCCGGGAGCCGGAACCCGAATTGCGGGTGCTGATGAAACAGGCGATCGAGGCGGCGACCAGCTTCGAGGACCCGTATCTGGCGGAGGTCTGGTTGACCGACATGGCGGGGCGTATCGCCCGCCATGCACCGAAGGCGATGCCGGACCCGGCGGTGCGGCTGCGTTTCCTGCGGCTGCTGCACGCCGAGGCGACGCGCGCCGGGGTATCCCCGGAACTGGTGCTGGCGACCATCGATGTCGAAAGCCGTTTCGAGCGTTTCGCGGTGTCCAGCGTCGGTGCGCTGGGTTACATGCAGATCATGCCGTTCTGGATCGAGGAGATCGGCAAGCCGGGCGACAACCTGTTCCATACGCCGACCAATCTGCGGATGGGCTGCACGATCCTGAAGTTCTATCTCGACAAGGAAAAAGGCAGCTACGTGCGGGCGCTGGCGCGCTACAACGGCTCGGTTGGCAAGCCGGACTACCCCTACCTCGTGCTCGACCGGCTGACGCGGCGCTGGTCGCGCTGAGCGCGGCGCTCAGCCGCCGGCGGCGGAAGCCGGCGTGGTGGCGTTGGGTGCTGGCGCGGCTGCTTGCGGCTTTGAAGTGGCTTTCGGCGCCGGTAACGGTTGCGATGCCGGCGTGGGGGCGGGTGACGCGGTGGCGGCACGCGGCGTGGTTCGCGCCTCCGGCCGCACCACATCCTGCGGATGCGCCTGCGCATAGCGCAGCGCTGCGACCACGTCGGCAATCGGCGGGAAGCGGGGAATGATCAGCTTCTGGTCGCGCTGCAACTGCCACGGCTCCGGCAGCGCCTCGAGGTTCGCGCGCCAGATCAGCGGCCACAGCGCGGCATTGCTGTAGCCCTCTTCCCGACCGGCGACCGCGCGCAGGTTTTCGCTCTTGGCGACCGAGTACAGCCGCACCGAGCGGTCGAGGTCGGCATTCAGCAGCGCCAGCGATTCGACTGCCGCCGCGTACTCGCCGTTGGCGATCTTCTTTTCGGCCGACTGCACCATCGCCAGTTCCAGATCGCCGAGG
>CAYPJK010000326.1:0-4053 GCA_964411025.1 uncultured Nevskia sp. | reverse complement strand
GCCACCGTGCGTTCGCGCACTTCGATCAGCGGATGCGCTTCGGCCAGCGCGGCGGCGGTGATTTCCTCCGCCCGGCCCGTGGCATCGGCCGCGTGCCCCACGCGGCGGTGACTGTGACCGCCCTCGCGGGTCAGGTGCAGCCGCTGGCCCCTGAGTTCGCCGTCTGCATGGGTGAACACCACGCCCTGGTCGACCAGCCAGGCGATGCATTCCGGACCGCGCTCGACGGTGAAGCGGACCGCCGCTTCATCACAGAGCCCGGCGCCGGCGATCAAGGTGTCCTGGACATGCGCCTCGACCGAGTCGTCCTCGTCGAGAACGGCGGAAATGCCGCCCTGTGCCCACAAGGTGGAGCCGCTGGCGAGCGTGCCTTTCGACACCACGCAGACGCGGTGGCCGGCCTTGGCCAGTCGCAGCGCGGCAGACAGTCCGGCGGCGCCACTGCCGAGGATCAGCACATCGGATTCGTTCACGCAGGAATGTCGGGCTTGCTAATATTTCAGGTACGACGACAACCACAAACAGTCGCGGAGTTTAGCCAGAATCCCCGGTGACGCGGGTGCGGCGCCCCCGTGTTCCCAGAGCGCATGAACCCCGACATCACCGACGAAGAATTGGTTGTGCTCGCCCAGAAAGGCGACCGGCGGGCTTTCGAACTGCTCGTCCGCAAGTACCAGCACAAGATCGTGCAATTGGTCAGCCGGCTGGTGGGCGACGGCGATGCGCCCGACGTGGCGCAGGAAACGCTGATCAAGGCCTGGCGCGCGCTCAAGGGTTTCCAGGGCAACAGTGCGTTCTATACCTGGCTCTACCGGATCGGCATCAACACGGCGAAGAACCATCTGGTGTCGCGCGGCCGCCGGCCGTCGAACCAGGACATCGACATCGTCGATGCCGAGCAATTCGGCCACACCGAACACTTGAGCGACGTCGACACGCCGGAGTCGCTGCTGCTGTCCGACGAGATCAAGCAGAAGGTCGGCGAAGTGATCGCCAAGCTGCCGCCGGACCTGCGTCAGGCGATCGTGCTGCGTGAGCTCGAAGGCCTGAGCTACGAAGAGATCGCCGAAGCGATGGACTGCCCGATCGGTACCGTGCGGTCGCGGATCTTCCGCGCCCGCGAGGCGATCGACGCGGTCGTGAACCCGTTGATGAGTTGAGGAGTCTGACCATGCGCAGCAAGGGCCGTCGGACCCATCGGAATGTTGATGTGTTTTTGCCAGTGAGCGGCCGGAACTTTTCCGTTCAGCCGCGGTTAATGTCCCATGTCGCGGCCCTCGGGCCCGGTTCGGAATGAGCGAAATGTCAGAAGAATTGCTGTCGGCGCTGTTGGACGGTGAATGCACTCCGGCTGAGGTCGAGGCCGCACTGACTGCGATCGAACGCTCGCCCGAGCTGGCGGCGCGCTGGAGCCGGATGTGCCTGACCCGCGACGTGATGGCGGGCCGGACAATGCGAAAGCCGGCGCTGGATCTGACCGCCAGCATCATGGCGGCGCTCGACGACGAGCCGGTGGTCGCTGCGCCGTCGAAGGTGGTGCCGCTGCGGCCCCGAACGGCTGCCCCGTCTGCAAAGCCCACGCCAGCCGCCGCGGTCAGTGCCCGCAGCCTGCGCTGGCAACGGATGGCCGGCCTCGCGGTTGCCGCGTCGATCACGGCGGTCGTGGCGATCGGTGGCCGCAGCCTGCTTGACCAGCCTGTCGACCAAACGGTCCCGGCTGCGCAGCAGGCGGCAGTGGCGAGCAACCTGGTCAAGGTGGGAGCCGATGGCCAGCTGAGCGGCGCGCTGCCGGTTGAAGTGGCAAGCGAGGAATCGCCGGCCTGGGATGACCTGGATGCCGACGCCAAGCGGCAGCTGACCGACTATCTGATCCAGCATTCGACGCGCGGTGCCGACGCCGGCATGGGCGGTTCGCTGGGTTACCCGCGTTTGGTGGCGCAACAGGCGAGCTATCGGCCGGCTGACGGTAGCCGCTGATGCGTCGCTGGCTGTTTTGTGCAGGCGTTGCCTGCACCTCGCAGGCTGCGCAGGCCGGTACTCCGGCGGATGCTGCTCCCGAAGCCGTCGTCGATGCCGGTTCGCTGCTTGTCCAGGCCGCCGAGGCCTCGCGGACCCGCAACTACCAGGGTGTGGTGATCTACCGCGGCGACGAGCGTTTCGAAGTGCTGCGCGTGCAGCACCGCTACAAGGACGACAGCGAGCGCGAGCGCATGGTGTCGCTGACCGGCGATCCCCGGCAGCTGCTCCGGATCGACAACCGTCTGATCTCGATCACCCCGAAAGGCCGCTCGATCTCGGCCGAGCGGCCCAGCCTCAAGGGCTTTCTGGCGCAGCTGACGGTCGAGCGCGTCGAGCAGCTCAAAGCCCATTACGATTTCCGCAGCGAAGGCGAAGGCCGCATCGCCGGCCGGCCATGCAACGGTGTCTCGGTGCGGCCGAAAGACAAGTACCGGTACGGCTACGAAGTCTGGACCGATCAGGAAACCCGCCTGCCGCTGAAGATCAGCCTGACCGGCCCGCGCCGCGAAGTGCTAGAGCAGGTGATGTTCACCGAAGTGGCCTATCCGAAGTCGATCCCGGATGAAGCCTTCGAAACCGAAGTCGACATCCGCAAGTTCAATCTGATCACCCGCAACCTGCCGAAGCTCGATGATGTTCCTGCAGCCGACCCGCACGGCGAGCCGCAGGTGACGCTGGGCAAGCTGCCGCCCGGCTTCAAGGTTGTAATGCACGACGACCGGCTGCTGCCGGACGGCTCCGGCAATGTCGAGCATCTGCTGCTGTCCGACGGCCTGTCGTCGATTTCCGTGTTTTCGACGGTCCGTTCGCAGGAAGCGAAGGGCGTCAACGGTCCCTCGCATATCGGTGCGGTGCAGGCCTACGGCACCGTGGTCGGCTCGTTCCACGTGACCATCGTCGGTGAAGTGCCGGGCGCAGCGATCAAGATGATTGGTGACAATCTGCGGGTGCCGATCCCCGGTCAGGATGGCGCCGCCAGCACGCCGGCTGCCGGTACCGAGCGGGTGCCCGCGCAGGACGTCGCGGCTCCGTCAGCGGCGGCTCCGCCGCGCTGAAACCCGCTTCATGCGTGGCCTTCGCGTCATCCCGGCGTCGCCGCCGGGCGGCCGGGACGGCTGCCTTGCCGCAGCGCAGCGGGCCATGTTCAACTGCCGCGTTTGCCGTGATCCGTCGCTCGCCCTGGTGTGATCGACCCGCCTGCCCCGGTTCGGGCACTCCTGGAGCTCAATGATGCAGATCGTCGCCGGTCGCAAGACCGCCGTGCTGGCGTTGCCCCTGCTGATTGCCGCCGGCCTGCTGGCGGCCTGTTCGTCCGAGCGCGCTGCTGGGCTGCCGGAGCTGGCAGAACTGGTCGAGAAGGTCAGCCCGACGGTGGTCAACATCAGCGCTGTGCCGGTGGACGTCGAAAGCCCGGCGGCCACCACGCCGGGCAGCGATGGCCGACCGGTGCCGGACTGGCTGAAGAAATTCCTCGAAGAACATGGCGACGGCGGCCGTAGCGGGGCCGCGCCGGGCGATGGCTCCGGCGGCGGCAATGCCGACGAGCCGGGGGCCGCTGGTGATGACGCCCAGGCGGACGGCGATGGCGACGGTGAAGGCTTTCCCGATGATGGCGCCGGCCCCGGTGGCGAACAGTCGCTTGGCTCCGGCTTCATCCTGTGGTCCGACGGCTACATCGTCACCAATCACCATGTGGTGAAGAACGCCAAGGAAATTGTTGTCCGCCTGTCCGACCGCCGCCAGTTCCCGGCGGAACTGGTCGGCAGCGACGAGCGCAGCGACCTTGCGCTGCTGAAGATCGATGCCAAGAACCTGCCGGCGGTGAAGCTTGCCAACGTGCAGAAATCCCGCGTTGGCGACTGGGTGCTGGCCATCGGTTCGCCGTTCGGTTTCGACTACACCGTGACCGCAGGCATTATTTCGGCCAAAGGCCGCAATCTGGAAACCGAGCAGTATGTGCCGTTCATCCAGACCGACGCGGCGGTGAACCCGGGTAACTCCGGCGGCCCGCTGTTCAACTTCAAGGGCGAGGTG
>CAYPJK010000325.1:0-4124 GCA_964411025.1 uncultured Nevskia sp. | reverse complement strand
AAGCTGACGCCTGCTACAACGCTACGGAATTGTTTCGGCACAGCTTTTTGTGTTGCTGGGCGACTGCGTCACTTATTCCGATGAGACGACAGCATACCCACTTCGGCGTGGCGGGACTGCGGGATCGATCCAGCCGCCCGCACCGGGTTCGTGTGGCGCTGTCGGAAGCCGACTGCGCGAAAGCGCTCAGGCTGCGCGGCGAACGCTGGACGATCCGGTCGATCGCGCGAAGCGCTGTCGAAGCCGTACGCGACGGTCCGGCGATTTCTGGCGGCGCTGGGATTGAATGGCCTGCCCCCGCCCCCGATGCAGGCCCCGCCGCCGATCGTGCGCTACGAGCGCGAGCGTCCGGGCGAGATGCTGCATCTGGATACCAAGAAACTCCGCCGGATCGTCAGGCCCAGCCATCGGGTGACCGGCAACCGACGCGACTCGGTGGACGGGGCCGGCTGGGAGGTCCTGCATCTGGCCATCGACGACCACAGCCGACTCGCCTACACGGAAGTCTTGGTCGATGAACGACGCGACACCACGACCGGCTTCCTGGCCCGCGCCATCGACTGGTTCTCAGCCCATGGCGTGACCATCGAACGGATCATGACCGACAACGGCAGCGCCTGCCGGTCCCGGTGCTTCGCCGACGCCTTGCGCCAGCGCGGCATCGCCCATCGGTTCACCAGACCCTATACCCCGAGAACCAACGGCAAGGCCGAGCGCTTCGTCCAGACCGCGCTGCGCGAGTGGGCCTACGCTTACACCTACCGCCACTCAGCCGAACGAACGCGCCAACTCGCCGGCTGGCAGCACTTCTACAATCACCACCGTCGACATTCCGCCCTCGACTTCCAGCCTCCCATCAGCCGCATCCCGCGGAATAATCTGTCGAACCTCAACACAGCGGATTCGTGCATACCTAACCGTACCAATCAAACAAAAAGCCGCAAACCCGTGAAGGAATGCGGCCTTTCTAGACTTCCGCGGCCCGTCTCGGACCTCGGAAAATGTGCGGGTGGTGGGTCGCCCCGGACTCGAACCGGGAACCTACTGATTAAGAGTCAGCTGCTCTACCAATTGAGCTAGCGACCCGCAACTTGCCGAAAATGGGGTGGACGATGGGACTCGAACCCACGACCTCTGGAATCACAATCCAGAGCTCTAACCAACTGAGCTACGCCCACCATTTGACGCTGCAATTTTAACTCAGCCCCCGTTGCACTGGTATCTTTTCGACAGCTTCAGCGCAACTTCGCGCCGTTCTGCATCCTGATCCCTTGCCTGCGGGGGGCGCAGTATACCCATCCTGCGCCTCGATGCCAGCATTTTTTTCAGTTCACGGCTGCCGATGGAATTTTCGCGGATCGAACCGGCTTTCCGGGAATGATTCGGCGATCGATTCCGTCCCGAGCCGGATCTCGGAACGGTTGCTGGCACGCAGGTCGGTCAGCAGTACGCGACCCGCCTGCCAGCGTCCGTCGCGCTTCGACACCGAGGCCGGATCGACTTCCAGCGTCTTCCACGGCACGCCGCCGAACAGATCGGCATGGGTCGGCAGGCACCAGAGATCGTCGATCACCAGTTCGACCTTGTCGTAAAGGATGTCCGGCGCCGCCGGCGGCTGGTAGCGCCAGCGCTCGCCGCTGCGACCGCCACGGAGATCGGGGCCGAGATAGCGGACCTGCCCGCCAGTCAGGCCGCTGAACAGGAACTTCAGGTCGAATGCCGACAGGCCGCTTCCGAACAGCGACTGGGCAACCGTGGCACCCACGACCTTGCGCACCTGGCCGACGCTCGGCAGGTACAGCCAGAAGGTTTCCTTGCCGCCATCGCGGATGAATAAATAGGCGGCGCCGTTCAGGTCTTCCGGTGCGGACAGCTTCAGCATCGCGCGCTGGCGGCTGTCGCTGCGCTGCCAGTACCAGCGGCCGCTGAGGCGCTTGACCGCACCGCCGGCGTCGGTCTGGGTGATGACGATGTCCTGTGACACCGCCGCCGACGGCAGGTTGGCGCGCAGGCAAGCGCGCAGCGCGGCCTCATCGCGGGCTGCGGATGCCGGCAGGGCCGCCAGCACCAGGGCCGCCAGCCAAGCCCGTGCCAGCAAGCCCGGTCGGGTCACGAGATCAGCAGGCTCAGCGCCGCCTGCACGTCCGGAGCCTTCTTGGCGAGATGTTCCATCAGGAACACCTGCATTTCGCCGACGATGAAGCCGAGCGAGGCGCCGACCGCAATCAGGATCCACTCGTCCTGCTCGAACGCCGGGTGCAGCAGGCCTTCGAACTCCTCCACCGACAACTCGGTCATCTTGGTCGCCAGCGTGTTCTCGATCGCCATCGCGTCGCCGGCGTAGGCTTCGATGTGCTTCAGCGTGTCCGGCAGCCGTTTCATGATTTCCTCGGCCACCAGGCGCTTCATCTCCTGGTACTTGGTCGAGCCGACCGCGAACACCACGAACGGCTTGGCGATGCCGGACTGCTCGTCAACCACCTTCTGCACCTGCTTCTGGACCATGTTGAACAGACGGTCCGACAGCGGGCCCTTCAGCACGGCGTCAATGATGTTGCGCGGCGTGACGATCTCCTTGGCGATCAGACGTCCGTATTCGGCCGACACTTCGGCGCGGCGCTTCAGGAACAGGCCCTGCCATTCGACGAGGCCCATGAAGTACTTGGTCGGGTGCTTGGGGTTGAACACCATCTTCAGCGCCAGCCAGTCAGTGAACCAGCCGGTGAAAAGGCCGAACAGCGGCATCACCAGCGGGTTCTGGGTCACCGCCCAGGTCACGGCCTGAACCAGGCCGATGATGAAGCCGAAGTAGATGCCGGAATTGCGGATGAACTTGAACTCGCCGCTGCCGGCCTCGAGGAAGATCCGGTTCAGCAGCGGCTTGTCGCGCAGCAGGTTGGACACCACCATGTCCTTCAGATCGAACACCGAATCGATGTTCTGCTTGATGTCGATCATGATGGCCCGGACGATGTTCGGTGCCTCGTTCTGGATGCGGCCGATGATCAGCCGCTTGACCGCCTCCGGCGCCGCTTCCCACAGGCCTGGCGAATACACCGCCGCCACTTCGCGGGTGATGTCCTCGACGGCGGCCAGCAGCGGTTTCTCGATTTCCCGGGCGATGCGGTCCGGATCCAGCTTGTTGAAGATGTCTTCGGGCTTGATCAGCCGCGAGGTCATGGTGTCGCAGGCGATCGACGCCATGGTCGCCGCCTTGCGCGGCACGATGCCCTGCCAGCCGAAGATCGGCTTGATGCCGACGAACTCGATCGGCTGGAACATCATCTTGATCGCGACGATCTTGGTCACGTAACCGATCAGCGCTGCGACGAACGGCATCGACAGGTACAGCCACCAGTTCAGTTGTACATCGGCAACGATCTGTGCCCAGCTTTGCATAGCGTTCTCTCCCCGCGCGTATTTGTTGTGTCCCGCCTGCTGCGGCCGCCGCTCAGTCTTCGGTGATTCGGCAGGCTTCCCAGAGGTTGCGGCCCAGCTCGGAAATCTTCAGCACCCGGCGCTTGATCTGGCTGCGCTGGCCGGAGGCCTTCATCTGGTTGATCAGCTTGCGCAGCACGTCATCGGTTTCCAGGATCTCGTACTTGGTGGTCAGCGCGTAGTCCTCGGGCCCGGTTTCCACCAGCCCGGCGGCCATCAGGCGCTGCAGGTAGCCACGCGTCATCTCGGGCAGCTGCACGCCAGCGGCACGGCCGACCGAGCAGGTGTTCTCCAGGACCACGTGGGTCTGGATGCCGAGCTTCGACAGCGCCACCAGATTCACCAGCGGATAGGTGCCGCCGTCCGACACCGCCGACAGGATTCGTGCCTCATCCGGCAGCAGCGCCCGGATCAGGCTGGAGTAGTAGGCCAGCTCGGCCTGCTCCTTGGTCTGCTCGCTGGAGATCGCCAGCAGCTCGCGCAGCATCTCGGCCGGCTCGCGCAGCTCGCGCGTCGGCGCATGCGCGGTCTGGGCCTCCATCGAGAACGCCACCACCTGCAAGGTCTGCTCGTGGCTGCCGCTGTCCAGTCGATCCAGACGCGCCTTGAGCTCGCCGAGCACGCGCTTCTCGACGCGGTCGAGCTGTTCCTGGACGATCGCCCCGCCCGGCAGCTTCGCCAGCAGC
>CAYPJK010000324.1:0-4129 GCA_964411025.1 uncultured Nevskia sp. | reverse complement strand
CCGCTGGAAGGCGTGGTCGAGGCCAGCGGTGCGAAGAACGCCGCGCTGCCGATCCTGTGCGCGGCGCTGTTGATCGACGACGAGCTGCGGCTGTCCAACGTGCCGGCGCTGCACGACGTCATCACCACCAAGAAGCTGCTGGCGCAGATGGGGGTGGCGGTGTCATCGCCCGGGCCGGGGCTGTTCACGGCCAATGCCAGCGGCATCACCACCTGCGTGGCGCCGTACGAGCTGGTCAAGACCATGCGCGCGTCGATCCTCGTGCTCGGGCCGCTGCTGGCGCGGCGCGGTCATGCGGAGGTCAGCTTGCCCGGCGGCTGCGCGATCGGCGCCCGGCCGGTGGACCTGCACCTGATGGGCCTGAAGGCGATGGGTGCCGAGATCGAGCTGGAAGGCGGCTTCATCAAGGCCCGCGCCTCCCGGCTGAAGGGCGCGCGCATCTATTTCGACACGGTCACTGTCACCGGCACCGAAAACCTGCTGATGGCAGCCACGCTCGCCGATGGCGAAACGGTGCTTGAGAACGCAGCGCGCGAGCCGGAGATCGTCGATCTCGCCAACTGCCTGACGGCGATGGGCGCGAAGATTCGCGGCGCCGGCACCGGCACGATTGTCGTGCAGGGTGTCGAGCGGCTTCACGGCGCTGCGCACCGGGTGATTCCGGACCGCATCGAAGGCGGCACGTTCCTGGTCGCAGCCGCGATCACGCGCGGCAAGGTCAAGCTGATCCGCACCGACCCGAACGCGCTCGATCCGGTGCTGGTCAAGCTGCAGCAGGCCGGCTGCCGCGTGGCGACCGGCGAGGACTGGATCGAGGTCGATGCCCAGGGCCGCCGGCCGACCGCCGTCAACCTGCACACGATGGCGCATCCCGGTTTCCCCACCGACATGCAGGCGCAGTTCATGGCGCTGGACTGCTATGCCGATGGCGTCGGCACGATCCGCGAAACGATCTTCGAGAACCGCTTCATGCACGCCCAGGAACTGCTGCGGCTCGGTGCGGACATCCGCATCGAAGGCAACACGGCGATCGTCACCGGCCGCGAAAAGCTCAAAGGCGCGCCGGTGATGGCGACCGACCTGCGCGCGTCGGCGGCACTGGTGCTCGCCGCGATCGCCGCCGAAGGCACGACCAAGATCGACCGCGTCTACCACATCGACCGCGGCTACGAGCACATCGAAACCAAGCTCGGCGCGCTCGGCGCCCGCATCCAGCGAGTGACGCAGTAATGCGCAGACCGCCGGTGCGCATGTTCGCCGGCGTGCTGCTGGCGCTGCTCGCGCTGGGCGGCAGCGGCCTTGCGGTGGCCGCCGCGAAGCAGGGCACGAAACAGGCCGCCCCCGATGCTGCCGGCGGCTTCCGGATCGACACGGTCAGCGCGCCCCGGCGCGGTGGCGACAACCGCTTCCCGAATGTGGCTGGCGGCAGCGAGGTCGCCCGGGCGATCAACCTGTTCCTGCATTCGATCGAACTGCAGACACAGCCCGGTGGCGACAGCAGCGCCGCTTTCGCCGCGCTGCCGCGCACCACGCTCGGCATCGATTACCAGGTGGTCGGCAACAGCGCGCGCCTGCTGTCGCTGCGGATCGAGCGGCTCGAAGCCGGCCGTCTGCGCCACCCGCGTGGCCGCGGCTGGACCTTCGACGCCGGCAGCGGCCGGCCGGTGGCGATCGGTGCGCTGTTCAGCCCGGAAGGCTACGGCCGGCTGCGCCAGCGCGTGGCCACCCAGCGCGTGCAGCGCGTCCGCACGCTGCAGCAGACCCTGGGCCAGGACGCCGATGACGAGAACACCACGGCCGAAACGCTGGCCACCTACGACGACTGCCTCGATCGGATTCGCAGCGACACGCTGACCGACGACGAAATGTTCGTCGGCGCCGATCACATCGCGCTCGAGCACGGTGACTGCGCGGCGCCGGAGTATCTGGATTACGACGTGCTGCGGCCGTTGCGGGTGGAGATTCCGTTCACCGAACTGGCCGCCGATCTCAACGACTACGGCCGCTGCCTGCTGCTCGGCACCGGTCGCACACCGTGCCCGGCGCCGGTCGGCGAAGGCCCTCAGCCGGGCAGCTATGCCGGCACGATCGGCAAGCGGCCGGTCACTGTGGTGTTCGAGCGCAAGTACGACGGCGACCGCATCAGCGGCAGCTTCGTGCTTGATCGGCGCTACCACCGGCTCGAAGGCCGCAGCCAGCGCGACGGCAAGGCCAAGCTCTACGAAACCGGCGCTAGCAGCGATGAACTGCTGTGCGAGTTCACGCTGTTCGGCAAGCCCGATGGCCGCATCGAGGGCACCTGGCGCGCGCTGGCCGACAATCAGCTGCAGCCGCTGGTGCTCAAGCCGCTGCGCTGACTTGCGTCCCGTCGGCCACCGCCCCGCGCCGGGCGGCGGCTGCACCACCCCGCCCCGGCGATCGCCGTAAGCTTCGCCACCACAATGCTGCCATCCGGCGGCCCCGGAGCAAGATTCGATGGAAACCACCCCGCAGGCCCAGCTGGCCGTGCTGATCGATGCCGACAACGCCAATGCCAAGCGCATCGATGGCCTGCTCGCCGAAGTCGCCAAGTACGGCCGCGCGACCACCAAGCGCGCCTATGGCGACTGGACCAACACGCACCTTGGCAGCTGGAAGCAGACGCTGGCCCGCCACGCGATCCAGCCGATGCAGCAGTTCAGCAACACGCGCGGCAAGAACTCCACCGACAGCGCGCTGATCATCGATGCGATGGACCTGCTCTACACGGAGCGTTTCGATGGCTTCTGCATCGTGTCCTCGGATTCCGACTTCACGCGGCTCGCCTCGCGCATCCGTGAAGCCGGCCTGACGGTCTACGGCTTCGGCGAGCGCAAGACGCCGCAGCCGTTCGTGCGCGCCTGCGATCGCTTCATCTATGTCGAAGTGCTCGGCCAGACGGAAGGCGAGGACGAGCCGGCAGCCGAGACCGTGGCCGCGCCGCCAACCGGTGAACGGCGAACGATCCAGAACGGCCGCCGACCACAGCCGGCTCCGGCCGCGCAGCCGGCCGCAGCCGCTGCCGCTGCACGTCCGGCCGCGCCGGTCGCCGACAAGCCGGCCGATGCCGGCAACGGCGGCCAGGGCGCGGGTGATCGTCGCCCCGCTGCGCCGCGCGGCACGCCGCTTGATGATCCGGCGCTGCTGAATCCGCTGCGCGCGGCAGTGGCCGATGCCTGCGATGACGATGGCTGGGCCGAGCTGGGTGCGGTCGGCAGCTTGCTGAGCAAGCGGATGCCGGAATTCGATCCGCGCAACTACGGCCGCAAGAAGCTCAGTGACCTGTTCGCGGCGATCGCCATCTTCGAGGTCAACGAACGCGCCGAAACCGGCCGCTCGCGCACGCTGTTCGTCCGCGAGAAGCGCGATCGCAATGGCGGCGATACCGGGATCAGCGCCCGTCCCGATGTTGCTGCCGCCGGTGATGCGGCCACGGTGGCGGCGACGGCAGTCGAGCCGAAGGCGGAGAGCGCCAGCCCGCCGGCGCGTCCGTCAGCACCGCAGACCGCACCACGCCCGCCGCAGCCGCCGCGTCCGTCGCAGAGCGGCAAGCCACAGCAGGGTCCGCGTCCGGCGCTGCAGGGCCTGCCGGCCGAGCCGACCGACGAGGAACTGAAGGCGCTGGCCGGTGCCGGCTGGGCGCCGCGCCGCGATGATCGCCGTCCGACCTGGGCGGTGACGCCCGTGCCGATTCTGCCGGCCGCATCGGCCGAGCCGTCGCCTGCCGCCGCGCCGGTTGCCGCATCGCCGGCCGAGCCGGTGGCAGCGGCACCGGCGTCGGTGATTCCGGTGGCCGCGCCGGTCGTCCAGCCGATCGCCGACGTCATCGCCGACGCCCCAGCTGCTGCTCCGGCGCCTGCAGCGACCGAGGCCGCACCGCGCAAGGCGGCCGCCCGCAAGTCGGCAGCGAAGAAGACGGCGGCGAACAAGCCGGTCAGCAAGGCCAGCGCCGAGGCCGCGATCAAGGTCGTTACCAAGGCGGCAACCAAGGCTGCGAGCAAGGCTGCGGCCAGCAAGGCTGCGCCGGATGCGGCAGAGGCACCGAAGCGCCGCAGCCGCAGCAGCAAGCCGGCGGCGGCCGACTGAGCCGCGATCAGCCGGCCGCCGCCAG
>CAYPJK010000323.1:0-4147 GCA_964411025.1 uncultured Nevskia sp. | reverse complement strand
GCGCGAACTGCGGGCGCGGCTGGCGCCGCTGGCCCTGGTCGGCGCGCCATGAGCGGCGTCCTGTTCGAGACACTGGCCCGCCATGCGGCGCAGCAGCCGGCAGCGGTGGCGCTGCGCGGCGAGGGCGGCGCGCTGCGGTACGGCGAGCTGCCGGGCGCGATCGCCGCGCTGGCCGAAACCTGCCGCGACGACGCCGGCAGCGTTGCGCTGATTGCGGACAACGGCCCGCACTGGGCACTGGCCGATCTGGCGATGCTGGCCGCTAGTCGCAGCCTGGTGCCGCTGCCGCTGTTCTTCAGCGCCGCGCAGGCCGCCCACGCGCTGCGCGACGCCGGCGTGACGAGCCTGCTGGTCGACCCCGCGCTGCCACTGCCCGAGCCGCTGGCCTCGCTGCCGCGCGAGGCGCTGCCGCTGCCCGCCGGCTGCGGCCGGCTGCAGCGCATCCGTCTGCCGTGGGCTAGCGCCCGGACATTGCCGGCCGGGACCGCGAAGGTCACCTACACCTCCGGATCGACCGGCGCGCCGAAAGGGGTCTGCCTCGATGCCTCAACCCAGCTCGCTCAGGGCCGGGCACTGGCCGCTGCGGTTGGCGCCGGGCCGGGCGATGTTCATCTGGCGGCGCTGCCGCTGGCCACGCTGCTGGAGAACATCGGCGGCGTGTATGCGCCGCTGCTGGCCGGTGCCGAGACGCGGCTGCCGTCGCTGGCCGCCGTCGGCCTGTCCGGCGCCAGCGGCTTCCAGCCGCAGGCGCTGCTGGCGCAGCTGCAGGCCGCGTCGGCAAACACGCTGATCCTGGTGCCGCAGCGGCTGCTGGCACTGGTCCGGGCCATTGAGGCCGGTGCCTCGGCGCCGCCGAGCCTGCGCATGGTGGCGGTCGGCGGCGCCTCGGTGTCGCCGCGGCTGATCAACCGCGCGGTGGCGCTCGGGCTGCCGGTCTACGAGGGCTACGGCCTGTCCGAATGCAGCTCGGTGGTAGCGCTGAACCGGCCGGGCGCGGTGCGGCCGGGCAGTGTCGGCCGGCCGCTGCCGGGGCTGGACGTGCAGGTCAGCGATCGCGGCGAGCTGGTGGTCAGCGGACGCGGCTTCCTCGGCTATGTCGGCGACGTCACGCGCGCCGCCGATGCGCCGGTGGCAACCGGCGACCTCGGCCACTTCGACGCCGACGGTTACCTGCATCTCGACGGCCGCAGCAAGAACCTGATCGTCACCGCGTTCGGCCGCAACGTGTCGCCGGAATGGATCGAGCGCGAGCTGACCGTGTCCGCCGCGATTCCGCAGGCGGCCGTGTTCGGCGACGGCCAGCCGTCGCTGTCGGCGGTGATCGCGTCCACGGCCTGCGATGCCGACATCGACGCTGCGCTCGCTGCCGTCAACGCGCTGTTGCCCGATTACGCGCGGGTGCGCCACTGGCTGCGTGCCGACGCGCCGTTTTCCACCACCAACCAGCAACTCACAGCCAATGGCCGGCCCCGCCGCGCCGCGATCGTCGCGGCCTACGGCGAACGGCTGGCCGCACTCCACGAGGAATCCGAAACCCCATGAGCTTCTACGACACCCTGATGGCGGAAACCGCTGTCGAACGGGCAACCCTGCTGGCCCAGCCGCTGTTCGCCGATGCGCTGGCCGGCCGCGTGACCCGGCCGATGTACTGCGCCTTCCTGACCGAGGCTTACCACCACGTGCGCCACACGGTGCCGCTGATGATGGCCGCCGGTGCGCGGCTGGGCCGCGATGCCGAATGGCTGCGCGGCAAGCTGGTGCACTACATCGACGAAGAGTACGGCCACCACGAGTGGGTGCTGAACGACATCCGTGCCGCCGGCGGCGATGCCGATGCCGCCCGCCACGGCGAGCCGGCGTTCGCCACCGAACTGATGGTGGCCTACGCCTACGACACCGTGAACCGCGGCAATCCGGTCGGCCTGCTTGGCATGGTCCATGTGCTCGAAGGCACCAGCACCGCGCTGGCCACCGAGGCGGCCGGCGCACTGGCCCGGGCGCTGGAACTGCCGGCCCGCGCGTTCACCTATCTGAGCAGCCATGGCGCGCTCGATGTCGGCCATGTCGACTTCTTCCGTGCCCTGGTCGACCAGCTTGATCACCCGGACGACCAGCGCGCGGTCATCCATGCCGCCAAACGCTTCTACCGCCTGTACGGCGACCTGTTCACCACCATCTCAGAGGCCCATCGCCCATGTCCGACACCCATCGTCGCTTTCTCCTGACCGGTGCTTCCGGCGGCATCGGCAGCGCAGTCGCGCGCGAACTCGTCCGCCACGGCCATGCCGTGGTGCTGTCAGGGCGCAACGAGCGGCGGCTGGCCGCACTGGCGGCCGACCTGCTGCAGTCCCATCCGTCGGCCGATGTCGGCATCGCGGCCGGTGACCTGTCCGGCGCATCCGGTGTCGCGACCGTCGTCGCCGCCGCCGGCCAGGGCGGCCGGGCGCTGGATGGGGTCGTCAACTGCGCCGGCCAGTCGTGGTTCGGTCACTTCGAGGAAGCGCCGGATACCGTGCTCGACGCGATGTGGCGCACCAACGTGCTGGCGCCGATGCGACTGATCCAGGCGGCGCTGCCGCTGCTGCGCGGCCGGCGCGGGGCGATGGTGGTCAACGTCGGCTCGGTGTTCGGCTCGATCGGCTTCCCCTGCTTCGCCGCCTTTTCGGCCACCAAGTTCGCGCTGCGCGGCCTCGCCGAGGCGCTGCGCCGCGAGCTGGCCGACGACGGCATCGCGTTTGTCTATGTCGCTCCGCGTTACACCCGCACGGCGCTCAACGAAGGCGCCGTGGAGATCATGGCAGCCGCCACCGGCATTAACGAGGACAGCCCGGAGCAGGTTGCGCGCGCCATCGTCACGGCGATCGAGCGGGGCACCCGCGAGCGGGTGCTCGGCGGCCCGGAGCGCTTCTTCGTCTGGCTCAACAAGCTGCTGCCGCGCCTGGTCGACAAGGCGCTCGGCCGCCAGGCGCGGCAGATGCGCGCCTACCTGCACCCCGCAGTCGTTCCCCTTTCCATCCGCACGGAGACGTCACGATGAACCCGCAGACCCTGCACCGCTTCAACACGCCGTTCTGGAGAGTCAGCGCGCTGGCGCTGGTGATCGTCCTGCTGACCCTGGCCGGTGGCAGCCGCGCCGATGCGCCGCCGCCGTCGGTGGTCGCGCTCCAGCACGGCTGGGCACAGGCCTTCTACGCACCCGAGGGCAGCGCCCGCGAGCCGGCGTTCCAGGCGCTGGAAGCACAGGCCGCGAAAGCCGTGGCCGAACTGCCGGGCCGTGCCGAGCCTCTGATCTGGCAGGGCATCATCGAATCCAGCCACGCCAAGTTCGCCAGCAGCCTGACCGCGCTGTCGCTGATCAAGCAGGCGCGCGAGCACCTGCAGGCGGCCGAAAAGATCGATCCGGCGGCACTCGATGGTTCGGTCTACACCTCGCTCGGCAGCCTGTATGCGAAAGCGCCCGGCTGGCCGCTGGCCTTCGGCGACAAGAAGCTGGCGCGCAGCTATCTGGAAAAGGCGCTGAAGCTCAATCCGGACGGGATCGACCCGAACTATTTCTACGGCGAGCTGCTGGTCGCCCAGGGCGATCGCGAGGCCGGCAAAGCGCGGCTGGAGCACGCACTGGCCGCCGCGCCGCGCGCCGGCCGCGAGGATGCCGACACCGGTCGCCGCGCCGAGATCCGCACGGCGCTGGCGGCGCTGAACTGAAGGCCGGTCAGGCCTTGGCGGCGAGGCAGCCGAGCAAGTCGTTCCAGCTTTTCACGAACGAAGCGGCACCGTCGCGCTGCAGCTTCACGGCCAGCGCGTCGATGTCGACGCCGGCCGCCGCGATCGCCGCCAGCACGGTTTCTGCATTGCCGCCGTCGCTGGCCAGCACGGCTCCCGGCTTGCCGCGCTCGGCGTAGGCCAGCAGCGTCTTTTCGGGAATGGTGTTGACGGTGTCCGCTGCCGCCAGCGCATCGACGTAATAGCCGTCGGGAAGCACGGGGTCCTTGGTGCTGGTGCTGGCGAACAGCAGGCGCTGCGGCGCAACGCCGGCCGCGATGACCTTCTGCCAGCGCGGCGAAGCCAGCAGTTCGCGGTAGACACGATGGCAGCGACCCATCATCGCCAGCCCGAGCTGGTTCTGCAGGTTGGCCGGCAGCACATC
>CAYPJK010000322.1:0-4148 GCA_964411025.1 uncultured Nevskia sp. | reverse complement strand
GCACCAGGATCAGTCCGATGGCATCGACGCCGAGCGCGACCGCTTCGGCGATATCACCGCGCTGCGTGAAGCCGCAGAACTTGATGCGGGTACGGCGCAGGGTGGACTCGCTCATCCGGGAAACCAGGGTTCGGAGGGCACCGGCAGGTCGAAGCCGGTGGGGTAATCGGGGCCGACAAAATACAGGCCGGCCGCAGCAGCCGTCATGCCGGCGCGGGTGCGGTCTCGACCGGCCAGCAGTTCGCCGATCCAGGCTTCCGTGCGGCGGCCGATGCCGACCTCCAGCAGGCTGCCGACGATGTTGCGGACCATGTGATGCAGGAAAGCATTGGCACGCACGTCGACGAAGACGAACTCGCCGCGCCGCTGGACGCGGATCGCCTGCAGGTTGCGCATCGGCGTGGTCGACTGGCATTCCGCCGCGCGGAACGCGGAGAAATCGTTCTCCCCGAGCAAGGCCTGTGCAGCACGGTCCATTGCGCTGGCATCCAGCGGATAGTTCAGCCAATTGACCCGACCGGCGAGCAGCGCCGACCGCGCCCGGCTGTTGTGGATCACATAGCGATAGCGGCGCGCCAGCGCGCTGAAGCGGGCGCTGAAGTCATCGGGCACCGGCTGCACCCAGCGGATCGAGATGTCCGGCGGCAGCCGCGTGTTGCTGCCCAGCATCCAGGCTTGCGGCGCACGGGCCGCCGGGCTGTCGAAGTGCACCACCTGGCCGAAGGCGTGGACGCCGGCATCGGTCCGGCCGGCGCAGACCGTCGCCACCGGATGGGCCGCCACCGACGACAGCGCGGTTTCCAGCGCCCCCTGCACGCTCGGCCGCCCGGCCTGCGTCTGCCAGCCCGCGTAGTGACTGCCGAGGTACTCGACCCCGGCTGCCCAGCGCCGGCGGACCGGCGCATCGGTCGATGCGTCGGTCGGCGCGGAAGCCAGCCCGTTCAGCCCTGCAGGCGCTGGCCCAGGGCCCGCGCATCCTGTTGCTGGCGGTCATTGCCGGCGACTTCGACTTCCGACAGCAGCGCTCGCGCGGCGTCCAGATCGCCCATGTCGGCGTAGGCGCGGGCCAGATCGAGCTTGGTGTCGATCTCGTCGCCACCGATCACCTCGGATTCCGGCTCCGGCTCGAATTCGAACGGCGGCGGCTCGTCGGCCGGTGGTGCCCAGGCGGGCGCCGGCTTGACCAGCCCGGCATCGGCCCGGCTGCTGCCGCCATCGTCATCGAGATCGAAGCTGCTGAGGTCGATGTCCAGCACCGCCGGCGGCTCGCGGGCGGGCTCGGCCGGCAGATCAATGATGACCGGCGGCACCAGCCCGAGCGGCGGCGGGTTTAGCTCCGGCAGCGGCGGCGGTTCAGGCAGCGGCTCGCTGGCGGCCAGCGCCGGCGGCGCAGCGGGTGGCAGATCGAATTCGACGATCGGCTCGTCGAGCGGCCGCAAGAGGCTTTCGGTCACCGGATCGGCCATCGTCGCAGGCAACTGTTCGTCCGCCAGGGTCAGCACCGGCTCCGGTTCTGGGGCGGTCACCGGCAGCGGCGCCGAGACGGGCGCCTTCTCGCCCGGCAGTTCGGTGTCGAGGTCGAAATCGATCACCGACAGATCGCCGTTCGCCGACGACGGCGCCTGCGTCAGCAGCGGCGCCGCGTCTTCGGCCGCATCCGCCAGCGACGGCTGGCCGCCAAACAGCGGCAGTTCGGGCAGCAGTGCCCGGCCCATCACCTTGATCTTTTGCCAGATCTCCGGCGTTGCGGAACCCTCGAGATTCTCGGCCAGCGCCTGGAACTCGGCGGCGTTGCCAGCCGCCGAGTAGGTTTCCGCCAGCTTGATCACCAGATCAACGCGTTCCGGCTCGGCAGCAATCGCCTTCTTCAGCATCTGCGCGGCTTCGTCGTACAGACCGTAGGCAAGGTGGAAATCGGCCTCGGCCAAGGCATCGCTGGCGTCGAGCAGCGGCGCCAGATCGGCGGTGTCGTCGTGACCCGGCAGCGGTTCGTCCGCCGGCGGTGCGACAACCGTCGCTGCCGGCGGCTCAAGCGTCGGCAGGCGCGGCGCAGCCGTCTCGGCCGGTGCCGGATCGGCGGCCGGTTCGTCGAGCGCCGGCGCTGCTGGCGCAGCCGCCCGTGACCAGGGCCGCTCCAGCAGCAGATCCGGCGTGGCCGCCAGCGCGGTGCGCTTGGCGGCCGCCGCTTTCGACGATGATGCGGCGCGGCGCTGACGCAACACCAGCAGCAGGCCGATCAGCAGCAGCAAGCCGCCGATCGGCAGCCACGGCAGATCCTTGAGCGGCGCCAGCAGGTCGGTGGCCGCATCGGCTGCCGGCGTCGCGGCAGGTACGGCGACCGGCGGCACTGCTTGGGCGGCAGCGGCAGGCGCGTCAGCCGGTTCGATTGCTGGCGGCGGCTCGGATGCCGCCGGCGGCGCGCCGGCGTCGACTGGCGTTGATGCCGCCGACGGTGGCGCAGCGCCGCCGTCCACGAGGCCCTCACTGGGCGCAACGGCGGCGGGTTCAGCGGACTCTGCCGGCGCCGGCGGCGGACTGGCAGCGACATCGGGCACCGGCACGACCGCAGGCGGCGGGGTCGGTGCGGGTGCCGGCACGGGATCTGCCGGCGTCGCTGCCGGTCGGGCAACAGTCGCCGACGGCGGCTTGCCGCTGGCACGCAGCCGGGTGACCTGCTCGTGCGCCGATGCGGCGTCGATCGCCAGCACCTCGGCGGTTGCCGGCACCACCAGCATCTGGCCGCTGAGCAGGTGATTGATGCTGCCGCCGCCGAACGCAGCCGGATTGGCGTTGTAGATCGCCAGCAGCATCTGGTCCATGGTCACCGCCGGATCGCTGCGCAGCAGCTTGGCGATGCTCCACAGCGTCTGCGTGGCCTGCACCGGCCCATAACGGGACGGCGTGGCGGCGGCCGCTGGGGCTTCCTGCGACGCCGTCGGGGTCGGCAGCGGCAGCGGTGTCGGCGCCGTGATCGTCCGCGGTGCGGCGGCAGCAGCTGGCGCCGGGTTGCTGGACGGCGGGTCGAGCAGCACGGTGTATTCGCGCAGCAGGCGGCCGCCGTTCCAGCGCGCCTCGACGATGAAGTTAAGGAACGGATCGCGGATCGCCTGGGCGCTGCCGACCAGGATGCGGCTGCCATTGCGCTCGAAGCGCAGCGAGCCGACCTGCTCGGAGCGTTCGATGCCACGGCGGGCAAACTCGTCCGGTGCGGCAATCTGCACGGTGAGGCTGTCGAGATCCTCGCGACTCGCCGCGTCCAGCGGAATCGCGGCGGCGAAGCGCTCGTTGAGGCGGGACCGGACTTCGACTTCGCCCAGGCCCAGCGCCTGCAGGCTGGCACTCCAGAACAGCGACACCATTACCAGCCCGAAGGCCGATGCCGCAGCCCGAGTTCGCATCATGTTGATCCCCGATAGAGCGTCCCGGGCCGTATCGCGTGCCCGCCTGCCGATGATATCGGCAGCGCGCCTTTATACCTTAGGAATCAAGGCGTACCAACCGGTCGACCGGATCGGCGCGCGGCCTCAGAGGTACGAGCGGACGAGCAGCTCGGCGATCTGCACGGCGTTGAGCGCAGCGCCCTTGCGGATGTTGTCGGCCACCACCCAGAGGTTCAGCCCGCGCGGGTGGGAAATGTCGTCGCGGATGCGGCCGACGAACACCGCGTCCTCGCCGGAGGCATCACCGACGGCGGTCGGATAGCCGCCGTCCTCGTGGCGGTCGATCACCACCACCCCCGGCGCCTGTTCCAGCAGCGCCCGCGCGTCCTCGGCGCTGAGCTTGCGGCGCGTCTCGATGTGAATCGCCTCCGAATGCCCGTAGAACACCGGCACCCGCACGGCAGTCGGGTTCACCAGGATGCGGTCGTCGCCGAGGATCTTGCGGGTCTCCCAGACCATCTTCATTTCTTCCCGGGTGTAGCCGTTGTCCTGGAAGGCGTCGATGTGCGGAATGACGTTGAAGGCGATCTGCTTCGGGTAGACCTTCGGTTCGGCGTCGCGGAAGTTCAGCAGCGCAGCAGTCTGTCGGCCCAGTTCCTCGATCGCCTCGCGGCCAGTGCCGGACACACTCTGGTAAGTGCAGACGTTGATCCGCTCGATGCCGACGGCGTCCTGGATCGGCTTCAGGGCGACCAGCCTCTGGATCGT
>CAYPJK010000321.1:0-4152 GCA_964411025.1 uncultured Nevskia sp. | reverse complement strand
CGGCGCCGGTGGTGACCACGCCGACCTCGATCAGGGTGTCGAGGTACGCCGAGACCAGGGCCTTGTCGAAGACTTCCGGCGCTTCGCGGCCGGTCAGCACCGCCATCCGCTCGGCCAGCAGGCGGCAGTCGGTTTCGAACTGCTCACGCTTGACCGTACCGCTGCGCTTCTTTTCCTCGGTCAGCAGCAGCACCGCCATCGCCTGCCGCTCCAGCGTTTCGCCGAGCACGCGGCCGAGCGCGGCAAAGCCGGAGTAGGCGTCGCTGCCGACTTCCGGACGGCGCAGGCGCGAGTCGCCGTCGCGCGTCAAAAGCCCGGTGGCCAGCATCTTGTCGAGATAGCCGCGGGCGATCCGCTCGCAGTCAGCGACCGGCCAAGGCAGGAAAAACTCGTTGCGCAGGAACGGGTACAGCGCCCGGCAGCCGGTCAGCACCAGCTCGTCGGACAGCACGCCGCGGGTGCGGAAGAACGCCGCGATCAGGGCCGGCACCGCGAACAGATGCTGGATGTTATTGCGGTTGTAGGTCATCAGCACGCCGTCGCGGCCGTTGGCGGCCAGCAGATCGCCCCAGGGATGGGTGATGCGCTGGATGCGCGCGACCGGCGCTGCCCAGTCCAGCACCGCCTTGGCATCCGGCGTCGGCAGCATCAGCTCGCCGCCGCCGGGCCAGGGTTCCAGCAGGTCGATGAAATGACCGATCTGTTCGACCAGCTCGTCTTCGGTTGCGGCCCGTCGCGGTGCCGCCAGCAGCGCGCAGGCGGCGAGACCAACCGGGCTGGCGATCGCTGCCGCGTTGATGCGCCGCATGTGCTCGTAGGCCAGCATCCGCACCCACTTGTTGAAGCCTTCCGGCCGGGTGTCCGGCTGGGCGGCCAGCGCCGCGCGCCAGCCCGGCAGGTGAGCATCGGCGTGGTCCTGCAGGATCACCGGTTCGCCGAAATTCACGTAGGCACGGCCGTAGCTCTTGCCGAGAATCTTGGTGGCCTTCAGCAGGCCTTCGGCCGATTCGCTCTGCTTCTTCGCGCCCTTCAGTTCCTTGAAGTAGCTGCCGACCTCGAAGACCTTGTCGTAGCCGAGAAACACCGGTACCAGCGCCACCTTGCGGGCGCGCGAGCGCAGGCCGGATTCGGCCACCATCGCCAGCAGGCCGGTCTTTGGCGGCAGCAGCCGGCCGGTACGCGAACGGGTGCCTTCCGGGAAAAACTCGATCGAGTAGCCGCGCCGGATCAGGCTGTCGACATAGCCTCGGAAAACGGCGGTGTAGATCGGATCGCCGCTGAACTTGCGGCGCATGTAGAACGCACCGCCCTTGCGCAGCAGGCCGCCGACCGGCCAGAAATTCAGGTTGATGCCGGCGGCGATGTGCGGCGGCACCAGGCCGTTGGTGTACAGCACGTAGCTGAGCAGCAGGTAGTCGGCATGGCTGCGATGCGACGGCATGAAGACGATTTCATGCGACTGCGCCAGCGCCCGGACCCGTTCCAGGCCCTTGACCTCGACACCCTTGAAAACCCGGTTCCAGATCGCTTCCAGCACCCGTTCCAGCACCCGGACCGTGGTCGAGGAGTAGTCGGCGGCGATTTCGTCGATGCACTTGCGCGCGCGTGCCTCGGCTTTCTCGATCGGCAGGTTCTGGCGCTTGGCTTCCGACTCGATCGCCGCACGCACGCCCGGTGATTCGAGTACGCCCTTCATCACCACGCCACGGCGCAGCAAGGTCGGGCCGAGGGCGGCCGTGCGGGCGCGCAGGAAATGGAAGTGCAGCGCGCGCGGCAGTGCCCGCGCCAGTTTCTGAGAGGCCTGCTCGGTGCTGCCGCCAATGTCCTCGGTGACGCTGACCAGGTAGTCGCGGTAGCCGAGCGGCTTGCCGAAGTTGGCCAGTACGTGGCGGCCGTTGGCGACGCCGATCAGGTATTTGCGGACCCGGCCGGCCTGCACGCTGTCGGCGAAGATCAGCTTGAACAGCGAGGTTTCCTTGCCCGGATCGCGGCCCCAGAAAATCGACACCGGCACGATCTGCACGTCGAACGCTGGCGTGGCCGCGGCGGTTGCCATCAGCCGCGCCAGATCGGTGTCGCCGCGATGCTTCGGCGCGAAGGTTTCCAGCAGCGCCGGCAGGTAGACGAGGCCGGGGCGGTCGACGGTCGGCAGCGCCGCCGCCGAGCGGCCGGGGTTCGGCAGGCCGAGATCGCGGCAGATCCGCTCCAGCGCGAAGCGGTCGATCCACGAGCGCTGCGGCAGCACGTAGACCACCGGCTTCTGCGGGTCGAGCGCCAGCGTGCCGAGCGCGGCATCCGGCGCCACGCGGTATTTCATCCAGTGGATCAGCGGCTGGGTCAGCCAGCGCGCCAGCAGGAACGCGAACTCGATCAGCGCCTTCATGCACGCGCACCACGGGTGTCGGAAAACAGCAGGCGGGTGGGCTTCACGTTGGCGGGACCTGGGCTGGACACTGGCGCGGTCGTGAATTCGACCGCAGGTTTTGTCAGCGGATTATAGGAGCGCGCCGGTGACTCCCGTTTCACATCGCCCGGGCGCCGGCCCGCCACCGCGCGCAGCGGATCCGGCCCGGACGCAGCCCGTTGAGGCCGGACGGTGGCAAGGCCCGGTTTTTGCGGTGCGTCATTGACCCCCCCGCCGACCCGCCGCCATAGTCGGCGCTGACCCGATTTCCGCCCCACTTCATGTCCAACCCGACGTTTTTCGGCCACCCGCGCGGCCTCGCCACTCTTTTCTTCACCGAAATGTGGGAGCGCTTCACGTTCTATGGCATGCGCAGCCTGCTGGTGCTGTTCATGACGGCAGCGGTGGTCGGCGGCAATCCCGGCCTGGGCCTCACCGAGGGCGAGGCCAATGCGATCTACGGCCTGTACCTGTCCTGTGTCTACCTGTTCTCGCTGCCGGGCGGCTGGGTCGCCGATCGCCTCACCGGCCAGCGCAATGCGGTGATCGCCGGCGGCACCATCATCGCGCTCGGCAATTTCCTGCTGGCGACCGGCAACCGCACGCTGTTCTTCTTCGGCCTCGTGGTGATCGTGCTCGGCGTCGGCCTCTTGAAGCCGAACATCAGCGCGATGGTCGGCAAGCTCTACGACGGCCTGCCGTCCGGCCAGCGCGATGCCGGCTTCTCGATCTTCTACATGGGCATCAACGTCGGCGCAGTGATGGCGCCGCTGCTGGTCGGCACCATCGGCGAGAAGATCAGCTGGCAGGTCGGTTTCGCCGGCGCCGGCATCCTGATGCTGCTGGGCCTCGTGCAGTTCCACGTCATGCGCGCCACCTTGCCGCCCAGCGCCGACGAGGCCAGCGCCAAGACGCCGGCCGAGCGCCGCAGCGCCTGGACCGCGCTGGCCATCGGCCTGGCCCTGTTCGCGGCACTGGTGGCATCCGCCGTGCTCGGCCTGTTCGATCTGGAGCCGGTGGCGCTAGCGGAGAAGGTCGGCGTGGCGATCGTGATCATCGCGGCGTTCTTCTTCGGCTATGTGTTCCTGTTCGGCAAGCTGACGTCCGACGAAGCCAAGCGGGTGTCGGTGATCCTGGTGCTGTTCTTCGGCGCGGCGACCTTCTTCATGGGCTTCGAGCTGGCGGGCTCGACGTTCAACCTGTTTGCCCGCGATTTCACCGACCGCAGCGCTTTCGGCAGCTTCTTCAGCGACGGCCAGCATCCGGCCAGCTGGTACCAGTCGCTGAACCCGCTGTTCGTGGTCGCCTTCTCGCCGGTGTTCGCCGCGCTCTGGGTGCAGCTCGGCCGGCGCAACCTGGAGCCGTCGATCCCGGCCAAGTTCGCCCTGGGGCTGATCCAGATGGGCCTCGGCTTCGTGGTGATCGCCTGGGCCGCCGACATCGTGGTGAGCGGCGGCGCCGGCACCAAGGTGCTGCCGGTCTGGCTGCTGCTGACCTACCTGCTGCACACCTTCGGCGAACTGTGCCTGTCGCCGATCGGCCTCAGTGCGGTGACCAAGCTGGCGCCGCCGCGCTTCGTCAGCCAGATGATGGGCACCTGGTTTGCCGGCACGGCGCTCGGCAACCTGCTGTCCGGACTGATCGCCGGCCATCTCGGCGCCGACGACATCGCCAGCGCGCCGCACCGCTACCTGATGATCTTCGCGCTGGCACTGACCCTGGGCCTGCTGATGGCGATCATGGCCAAG
>CAYPJK010000320.1:0-4166 GCA_964411025.1 uncultured Nevskia sp. | reverse complement strand
GATGTCGGCCGCGAGTGCGACGTCCGCGACCTTGGCGACGACGACCGGCTTGCCGTTGTCCAGCGATTCCAGCTCGCCCAGCTCGTCCTGGTGCTTGAGGATCAGGTCGCCGATGCGGTGCAGCAGCTTGCCGCGGTTGGCCGGCGACATCTTGCGCCATTCGCTGTTGTCGGCGAACGCACGGCGAGCGGCGGCCACGGCGGCGTTGATGTCTTCCTTCGAGCCGCTCTGGGCGTGCGCGACGACCTGGCCGGTTGCCGGGTTGTAGACCTCGAAGGTCTCGCCCGAGGTCGAGTTGACCCAATTGCCGTCGATCAGGATCTGCTTCGGCGTGCTGATGAACTTGCGGGCGGCTGCGCCCAGTGCTTCCAGACCTTTCGATCCATCCATTGCTGATCTCCTCGTCAATTCGTTATTGCAGATGATGATTGAGTGCCTGCGACTGTTCCGGCCGGCCGTTTGTTCCACCGGCCACCGCTATCCGGGCGTCGCGACGGGCTCGCGATGGCAAGAAGCAAGCCAGCGGCGAAAACGTCTGCAAATCGCTGAAGACCAACGGTTTCCGACGCCGGATCGCAGGACATCTATCCTGCGCTGTCTCAGGTCCGGCGCGCCACCCAAAAGGGTTGTCGCGGCCCTGACACAGTACTCGCCCCCTATGCGCCGCTCGGCGAGGCCGTGACACCGCCCACGCTGCTTTTCGTTGACGACCTTGTCAGGGGCGACTACCGTCCGCTGGCACTACTGTTGCTTTCGGCGCTGTCACCGGTCATTCGCAACAGTGGACTGCATCATGAAAACCATAAAGCTCCAGCGACCAAGCAGCGCGGAGCAGTCGAGATGAGGTGCGAGGAGATGGGCGATAACGCTGCAGTGCAGCACGCCAATGGTGTGCTGCGCTCGATCAATGGCGGCCTGGTCGCCAAGGCCGGGTTCGACGAAGCGATCCGGGTTTCCTGGCAACGCTGCCTGAATGACTTCCGACTCGACCCGGCGCGCCTGCACGCGCCGAGCGTGATCGACTCCAACAATCTCAAGGATCTCCAGGAGCGTCACGACGAACTGGTGGAGATCGCCCGTGCCGAGATCGACACGCTGTACGACCAGATCAGCGGCTCCGGCTATGCGCTGCTGCTGACCGATGCCAAGGGCATCATCCTGACCGACAAGGTCGATCCGACGCTCAACAAGATGTTCCGCAGTGCCGGCCTGCTGGTCGGCGCCGAGTGGAGCGAGCAGAGCGAAGGCACCAACGGCATCGGCACCTGCATCGCCGAAGGCCGCGCCATCACCGTTCATCGCAACGATCACTTCCGCGCCCGCCACATCGGCCTGTCCTGCTCCGGTGCGCCGATCCGCGACATGAACGGCGAACTGATCGCCGTGCTCGATGCCTCCTCGGTCGGCAGCCACGATACCCGGGCGAGCCAGATGCACACGATGGCGCTGGTCAACACCAGCGCGCGGATGATCGAGAAGTGCCTGTTCCTGCGCCGCTGCCAGCCGTACCGCGTACTGCGATTCCACAGCCGGCCCGAGTTCGTCAACCTGCTGCATGACGCCGCGCTGGCGCTGTCCGAGGACGGCCACATCGTGGCGGCCGACGACATGGCGGTATCGCTGCTGTCGGCCCCGAACCGTGCCAGCCTGATCGGCCGGCCGGTCAGCGAGTTGTTCGACATCGGCGAAATGGAGCTGGCGCAACTGGTCAACACGCGGATGGCGCTGATGCCGGTGCGCGACCAGCGCTACGGCCGCCGCTTCTTCGTGACGCTGTCGCCGCCGCAGCTGATGAGCCGCATCGACGCCCAGGTCGACCGTGCCCGCCGGCCGCCAAGCGAGCGCGTGCAGATCGTGCCGGTGCCGTCGGCAAACGCGCTGTCGCTGGCTGACCTCGCCGGCCAGGACCCGCAGATGCTGCAGAACATCCGGGCGGCGCGGCGGCTGGCCGATACCCGGGTGCCGATCCTGATCCAGGGGCCGACCGGCTCCGGCAAGGAAGTGTTCGCCAAGGCCATCCATCTGGCCAGCGCGCGGGCGGCGCAGCCGTTCGTGGCCGTGAACTGTGCGGCGATTCCGGAAACGCTGATCGAATCCGAACTGTTCGGCTACAAGTCCGGCGCCTTCACCGGTGCCCGCAAGGAAGGCATGCGCGGCCGCATCCAGCAGTCCAGCGGCGGCACGCTGTTCCTCGATGAAATCGGCGACATGCCGCTGAACCTGCAGACCCGGCTGCTGCGGGTGCTGGAAGAACAGGAAGTGGTGCCGCTGGGCTGCGAGCAGGCCGTCAAGGTTGAGCTCTGCGTGCTCAGTGCCTCGCACCGGGACCTCCGCCAGCTGATCGCCAGCGGCGGCTTCCGCGAAGACCTGTACTACCGCCTGAACGGCATGACGCTGGAACTGCCTGCGCTCAAGGACCGCGTCGACGCCGAGGCATTGATCCGCCGTTTCATCGCGCTCGAGGCGCGCCCCGGCGAAGCGATCTCCATCGAGGCCGATGCCTTCGACTGCCTGCTGGGCTACGACTGGCCGGGCAACATCCGCGAGTTGCGCAACGTCATCCGGACCGCGCTGGCGATCTGCGAGGACGGCGTGGTGCGCATCGCCGACCTGCCCCGCAGCTTCCAGGGTGCAAGGGTCAAAGCCTTGCCGGCGCCATCCCCGGCGGCGCTGCCGGCACCGGAAGCGCCGATGGAGCCGACGGCTGCCAGCGGCAACCCGCTGGAGGCGGCCGAAAAGGCAGCGATCCTGCGCGCGGTGGAAGCCAACCAGTGGAACATGACGCTGACCGCCCGCGATCTCGGCATGAGCCGCAACACGCTGTACCGCAAGCTCAAGCGTCACGCGATCCCGGTGGGCGATGCCCGCCGTGACGATTTGTCCCGCAACTGACACATCGGGCCAATGTCGCCAGCAGCCGGCGCAGTTGCGGCGCATCGCATCAAGGGTTCGGGAAGGCTTGAGACAGGCGGCAAAACTGCCGTTAAATCAGGCCGTGACAGCGATTTGCGGATTTTCAATCCCAACCATTGAAACAGACGATTGGGAACCGAATCCGAGGTGGCATAGTCTCTGCACTGCCAACGCGTGCTGCAAAAGCACGTTGGCATACCACTGCGAACCCAATTGGAGGATTGATCATGCGTTGGACGACCCCGAGCTTCACCGAAATGCGTTTCGGCATGGAAGTGACGATGTACATCCTGAACCGCTAAGTCCTCTCGGCTGCATCCATCAGGGGCAACCCTCACAGGACGCGGCCAGACGGCGGTAGATTCAGAAATGGGGCCCCCGGAAACGGGGGCTTTGTTTTGCAGGACGACCAATTCGGACGCAGTGCAGCAAATGACTGCCTGCCGAACCAGACCCCTCATGAAAATCAGAATCCTGGGTTCCGCTGCCGGCGGAGGATTTCCGCAGTGGAACTGCAATTGCGAAACCTGCGACGGCTGCCGCAGCGGCCGCCTCAACGCGCTTGCCCGCAGCCAGTCATCGATCGCGGTGTCATCCAACGGCGATGACTGGGTGCTGATCAACGCCTCGCCCGACATCCGCCAGCAGATCCTGTCGACGCCGGCGCTGCAGCCGAACCGGGCGCTGCGCGACACCGGCATCAAGGCCGTATTCCTGATGGACGCGCAGATCGACCACGTGACCGGCCTGTTGATGCTGCGCGAGTCGCGCGTCCGGCTGCCGATCTACTGCTCCGCGCGGGTCAAGGCCGACCTCACCTCCGGCTTTCCGATCTTCAACATCCTGGAGCACTACTGCGGTGTCGACTGGCACGAGGTGAAGCCGGATGGCACGCCGTTCACCGTGCCGGGCATCGATGGCATCCAGTTCGAACCGTTCGCGCTGACCTCGAAGGCGCCGCCCTATTCGCCGCATCGCGCGGCGCCGGCTCCGGGCGACAACCTGGGTCTCGTGATCCGCAACACCGCGACCCAGGCCTGTGCGCTGTACGCACCGGGCCTCGGCGTGATCGAACCGCCAGTGCAGAAGGCGATGGCGGAAGCCGCACTGATACTCGTCGATGGCACCACCTGGACCGATGACGAGATGGGCCGCCGTGGCGTCGGCAAGAAGCTCGCGCGCGAGATGGGCCATCTGTATCAGTCCGGATCTGGCGGCATGCTGGAGGTGCTGGCGGCCTACCCACAGGCGCG
>CAYPJK010000319.1:0-4178 GCA_964411025.1 uncultured Nevskia sp. | reverse complement strand
GCCGCAACTCGCGCGTCAACTGGGACCCGGTCGACCAGACCGTGCTGGCCAACGAACAAGTCATCGACGGCCGGGGCTGGCGCAGTGGCGCGATCGTCGAGCAGCGCGAAATTCCGCAGTGGTTCCTGAAGATCACGGCCTATGCCGACGAACTGCTCGCCGAAGTGAAGCAGCTGGAGCACTGGCCGGAAGCGGTGCGGCGCATGCAGGAAAACTGGATCGGCCGCTCGGAAGGTCTGGAGATCGATTTCACCGTCGCCGGTCGCGACGAGAAGCTGACCGTCTTCACCACGCGTCCGGACACGCTGTACGGCGTGACCTTCGTCAGCGTGGCGGCCCAGCATCCGCTGGCGCTGGAAGCCGCTGCCCGTGATGCGACGGTTGCTGCCTTCGTCGAGGAAGCGAGCCGCGGTGACGTCACCGAAGCGGCGATGGAGACGATGGAGAAACGCGGTGTCGCGCTCGGCATCGAGGTCATCCATCCGCTGACCGGTGAACGGATTCCGGTCTACGCCGCCAACTTCGTGCTGATGAGCTACGGCTCCGGTGCCGTGATGGCGGTGCCGGGCCATGACCAGCGCGACTGGGAGTTCGCGACCAAGTATGGATTGCCGATCAAGGCTGTGGTCGCGGCCAGCGCCGATGGCCCGGCGCCGGATCTGGCCGCTGCCGCCTTCACCGAGAAGGCGTTCACGATCAACTCCGCCGAGTTCTCAGGTCTGGCGTTCAAGGACGCCTTCGACGGCATCGCTGCGAAGCTCGAAGCGCAGAACGCCGGCCGCCGCCGGGTCAACTACCGGCTGCGCGACTGGGGCGTGTCGCGCCAGCGCTACTGGGGCTGCCCGATTCCGGTGATCTACTGCGATGACTGCGACGCGGTACCGGTGCCGGCCGACCAGCTGCCGGTGCGGCTGCCGGAAGATCTGGTGCCGGATGGCCGCGGCAACCCGCTCTTGCGCCTCGACAGCTTCGTCAACGTGGCCTGTCCGCAATGCGGCAAGCCGGCGCGGCGCGAGACCGACACCTTCGACACCTTCGTCGACTCCAGCTGGTACTACGCCCGCTTCGCCAGCGCCGGCAGCAGCACCGGCATGGTCGACGAACGCGCCGCCTACTGGCTGCCGGTGGATCAGTACATCGGCGGCATCGAGCACGCGATCCTGCATCTGCTGTACGCGCGCTTCTTCTCCAAGCTGATGCGCGACTGCGGCCTGCCGGCGGTAGCCGAGCCGTTCAAGCGCCTGCTGACCCAGGGCATGGTGCTGGCCGAAGGCTTCTATCGGACCACCGAGGCCGGCGGCCGCGACTGGATCAACCCGAAGGATGTCGAGCGCGCGGCCGATGGCCGCTACACGCTGAAGGCCAGCGGCGAGCCGGTAACGGCAGTGGGCCTCGGCACCATGTCGAAGTCGAAGAACAACGGGGTCGATCCGGCGGCGATCATCGAATCGCACGGCGCAGACGCCGTGCGCCTGTTCATGATGTTCACCGCACCGCCCGAGCAGACGCTGGAATGGAGCGATGCCGGCATCGACGGCGCGCTGCGCTTCCTGAAGCGGGTCTGGAAGCTGGTGGCCGATCACGCCGCGCTCGGCCCGGTCGAAGCGCTGGACCGCGCCGCGCTCGACGCCGCGCAGAAGGACATCCGTCGCAAGCTGCACGACCAGCTCGCCAAGATCAGCGACGACTTCGGCCGCCGCCACAACTACAACACGGCGGTCGCCGCCTGCATGGAACTGGTCAACGCGCTGGCGAAGTTTGACGACCGCAGCCCGCAGGGCCGGGCGGTGCTCGGCGAAGCGCTGTCGGCGCTGGTGCGCGTGCTGTCGCCGATCGTGCCGCATGCCGCCCATACGCTGTGGCTGGCACTCGGCAACACCACGCCGGTGATCGACGCCGAATGGCCGGAGCCGGAAGCCGGTGCCCGCGTGTCGGACCAGATTGCGATGGTGGTGCAGATCAACGGCAAGCTCCGCGGCCAGATCAGCGTGCCGGCCGGATCGGCGCAGGACGTGATCATCGCCGCCGCGCTGGCCGATGAAGGCGTGCAGCGTTTCCTTGCCGGTGCGCCGATCAAGAAGCAGGTGGTGGTGCCGGGCAAGCTGGTCAATTTCGTGGTGTGATCCGCGCATGAACCTCGTTCGCCCGATCGGCATCTCGCTTACCACGCTGGCGCTCACCGCTTGCGGCTTTCA
Source organism: uncultured Nevskia sp. (assembly GCA_964411025.1). Classification (GTDB taxonomy): domain Bacteria; phylum Pseudomonadota; class Gammaproteobacteria; order Nevskiales; family Nevskiaceae; genus Nevskia. Next base: position 1,983 of record CAYPJK010000319.1, on the reverse strand, counting down.
TCCGGTCGGCAGCCGGCCGCTGCCGAAGGCACTGCGTTCGGTGCACGTCGAACTGGTAGACCCGTATCGCGTCACCACGCCACCAGTCGAGGAGGCGCTGAAGGCGCGCATCGTGCGCGGCGGCGGTGAAGTGATTTCCAAGGCCGATGACGCCGCCACCGTGCTGCGGCTGTCCGACCTGCGGGAAGCGCAGGAAGTGCTGTCGATCGGCACCGATGGCCGGGCCATCGAGTACCGGCTGGTGACCCGCGTGACCTTCGAGATGCGCCGGGTCGTCGATGGCAAGGCAGAAGTGCTGATCGCGCCGGAATCGCAAACGGTGTCGCGCGACTACAGCTTCAGCGCCCAGCAGATCCTGGCCAAGGAAGCCGAGGAGGCCCGCCTGCGCCGCTACATCCAGGACGAACTGGCGGAACGGGTGCTGCTGCGGGTCGAGGCGCGGCTGGCGACGGCCGATCCGGACGCGCCGGATCTCAAGCCCGGCATCGTGCCAGTAGCTGCACCGGATGCAGTACCGCCGGGTTGATCCCGCCGGCCCGGCGAAGGCCGCCGGCCAGATGCAGCGCGCAGCCGATGTTGGCGCTGACGATCACCTCCGGCCGTAGCCGCGCGATCGCATCGAGCTTCGGCTGCAGCAGCGCATCGGCCTCGAGCGGGTGGCTGATGAAATGGGTTCCGGCCGCGCCGCAGCAACCGCCGCCGGCGTCGAGTTCCACGACGCGCAGCGCCGGCACCCGGGCCAGCAACTGGCGCAGCGCATCGCCTTGTCGAATCACGTTCCTCTGCGTGCAGGGCTCGTGGAGGGCGACGGTCATCGGTGTGGCCCGGAACTGCAGGGCTGCACCGTGTTCGAGCAGGAACGCGATCGGATCCTGCAGCCGGCGGCGGAAGGCCTCGCCGCCGTCGATCCATTGCGGGTAGTCGCGCAGTGTCGCCGCGCAGCCGGTGGCCAGCGGCAGGATCGCCTCATCACCGTCTCCGAAAGCAGCCCGGTTGCGGGCGGCCAGGTGCCTGAGGCCCGCCGGATCGCCGGCATGCTGGTCGATCGCCCCACAGCAGGTCTGCGCGGCCGGGCGGCGCACCTGATAGCCGCAGTCGGCCAGCAGGAGTGCCAGATCGTCGGCCAGCGGCCGGTCGACGATGTCGCCGACGCAGCCGCTGAAGATCATGACGTCGCCCTGTGTCTCGACGGGCGACCGTGGCGTGGACGCGACCGACGCCGGCAGCGGTGCGGGCAGCAGGGATTCGAGCCGCGCCAGCCGGCCGCTGCCGAGCAGCCGGAAACGGCGAATCAGCCGCTGCAGGCCGCTCGCCGCGTGGAGTCTCAGCAGTGCTGCCAGCAACCGGCGCAGCACGCGCCGCGACAGCACCGCGCTGATCGCCCGCGATGGCCGCAGCCGGGCCGGTCGCATCTCGGCCAGCAGCGCGCGGCCGGCGTCGATCAGGCTGCCGTACGGTACCTGGGCCGGGCAGACGCGCTCGCAGGCGCGGCAGCCGAGGCAGCCGTCGAGGTGGCGTTCGGTGGCGCTTGACGGGACAATGCGGCCGGTCGCCAGCCCCTGCATCAGCATGATCCGGCCGCGCGGAGAATCCGCCTCGGTGCCGGATGCGCCGTAGGTCGGGCAATGCGGCAGGCACAGCCCGCACTTCACGCAAAGGTCCGCGTCGGCAAGTGGAAACGGGCGCGATTCTGGCGTCGACATGATGGCCGCGACGCTAGCACAGCCGGCGGTCCCGTCCGCCGGCCAGCCCCGGCTGCTCCCAACCCAAGAGGAACCCGATTCGATGCTCGTGAAGCCGCCCGTTCGTTCGCCGTTGTCCGTGAGCCTGCTGTCGCTGCTGCTGATGACGGGAGGTGCCCGCGCTGTCGCCGATGAGCCGCCGGCGGCCGAGGCTGCCGCGCCCGCTGCAGACGCCGCCGCCGCCGACACCGATGCCTTCGACGAGACGGCCGAGCCGATCCGCGAGCCTGTTCCGGACTCC
>CAYPJK010000318.1:0-4187 GCA_964411025.1 uncultured Nevskia sp. | reverse complement strand
TCTGCATTGCGAACGCAGCGCTCTCCCAGCTGAGCTACCGCCCCACACGACGGCGCGCAGTCTAACAACATTGAATCGCCGATGGGGAAGAATTTTCTGTGCCGCTGCTTCATCGGCATGGTCGATCGCGACGATCGCCGAGCGCTTGTCCAGGACCATCGCTCGACGCAGCCGACAGAGGGCAGCCCGCAGCCGCTGCCGTGGCTGGCACCGGCTGCACGGTCTCGACCATCATCGCGTCCATTGCCCTTTTGTTCGCGGAGTCGCCGTCCATGTCATCCCCTTCCCTGAGTCGGCTACGTCGGCTACGTCGGTTGCGCTGGCTGACCTGGCTGGCCGCGCTGAGCCTGCCGTCGGCGTTCGCGATCGGTCCGGCGCACGTCACCCCGGATGCCGACCACGGTGACGGCACGCAGCACCTGCCGTACCGGCCGGGCGAGCTGATCGTGAAGTACCGGAACGCGGGCAAGCCAGGCGCGGCGGCTGCCGCGTCGGCACTGAAGGCGACACACGGGCTGAGCGGCAAGGAGACCTGGTTCGACGGCCGCTACGAGCGCCTGGCGCTGCCGGCAGCGGTCGACGTGCCCGGCGCGATCGCGATGCTGTCGAACGATCCCCGCGTGGCGTTCGCCGAGCCGAACTTCCTGCGCCGCCGCCATGCGGCCTTCCCGAACGATCCGCTGTTTTCAACCCAATGGGGCCTGCGCAATACCGGCCAGGCCAACTTCGTGGCCGGCGGCCCGGCCGGCACGCCCGGCGCCGATCTCAACGCTGGCAACGCCTGGGATGCCACCGGCAGCGGTGCCGCCGACCGCGCCGGCCGGGGCCGGGTCACGATCGCGATCATCGACGATGCCTTCCAGACCGATCACCCCGACCTGGCCGCCAACATGGTGCCCGGCTACGACTTCGTCGATGACGACGCCGACCCGCGCCCGACCTCGACCACCCAGGGTCACGGTACTGCGGTCGCGGGTGCGGCGGCGGCGGTCGGCAACAACGGCCTGGGCGTCGCCGGTGCGGCGTGGAACGAGCGGATCATGCCGCTGCGCTTCGGCTTCGATGTCGCCAGCCAGCTGCGCGCCTTCGATTACGCGCGACGCAACGGCGCCCAGGTGATCAACGCCAGCTACGGTGGCCCGGGCTATTCGCGCAGCGAGGTCGATGCGATCGCCACTCTCGACGCCGCCGGCATCCTGTTCGTCACCTCGGCCGGCAACCAGGATTCCAATCTCGATTTCTCCGGTGCCACCTATCCGGCGAACTATCGGGTACCCAATGTCGTTGCCGTGGCCGCCACCAACCGGCAGGACGGCATCGCCAGCTTTTCGACCTACGGGCCGGTGACCGTGCCGCTGGCCGCGCCCGGCCTGCAGATCGTCACCACCGCGCTCGACGGCCGCTACACCACCGACGGCATCAACGGCACGTCGTTCTCCGCGCCCTACGTGTCGGGCATTGCCGCGCTGATCCGCGACTACCTGCCGACGGCGTCGGTCCGCGAGGTGAAGGCGCGCCTGGTCAACGCCGGCCAGGCAGGGCTGGACGCTGCCAGCCCGGCCGCCGCCCGTACCGCCAGCGGTCGCCTCGACGCTGCGCGCGCATTGAACCTCGCCAGCGGGCCGGCGCTGGTGATCAAGCCCGTGCAGACCAGCAGCTACGACCTGCGCTACGACAGCGGCACACAGACGGTGCCGGTCTACGAACCGGTGGTGGTCGAAGACGGCGGGAACGGCCGTCTCGATCCGGGCGAAAGCGCGACCTTGCGGATCAGCCTCGAAAACCTGTGGCTGACCGCGACGGGCGTGCGGGCCACGCTGAGTGCCGACGTCGAGGGCCTCGTCACGGCCGGCAGCGTCGACTTCGGAACGCTGGCCAGCGGCGGCAGCCAGACTGGCCGCTTCGCCGTGCAGGTGCCGGCGACACTGAGTGGCTATCGGCAGATCGCCTTCACCCTGGCGATCAGCGCGGATGGCGGCTACCGCGTGACGCGCCAGTTCCGTCTGGAGCTCGGCCGGCTGCTGGCCGGCCAGGCCGTCAGCCAGACGATCGGCAATGGCTTGTACGACGAGTTCCACACCTGGGTGTTCGACGCTGCAAGCCTGCCAGCGGGACGCAATCGTCTCCGCTTCCAGTCGAGCGGCAGCAACGACATCGACATCTTCGTCCGTTACGCGCAGCCGGCGCAGTACAGCGTCGATCTCGATGCCGATGTCGAACTCGCCGAGGGCGATCCGGAGCCGTTCTACTTCGTCAACGTGCCCGATACCCAGCGCGGCGACCGTTCGCGCGACGGCAATGAAACCGTGCAGATCGACAATCCGCAGGTCGGCAGCTACTACGTCACGGTGGTCAATTACGACCGCACGCCCGGCGCCACCTACACGCTGCGCGCCGACGTCGAAAACACCGTGCTGGGTCCGGATGACGGCGGCGGTGCTGCCAGCCCGGCACTGCTGGCGCTGCTGCTGGGTGCTGGATTGGGACGCCGCCTGCTGGCACGCCGGCGGGGACTTCCCGGCTCCGCGAAAGCCTGATAAAACGCGCGCCATCAGGGGGCGACGACCCTTCAACCATAGAGTGGAGCACGCGCAGGCATGGCAGGAAGACCGGGCAAGAAGGCACAGCCGCCCCCCAAGCCGTTCGACGAATTTGCCGACGAAACCGACAGCTTCGACGACGATGCGCCGGCCGTCGATCCGAAGGCCACGGCTGCGCCCGGCGCCCGCCGTGACTGGCGCGATGTCGAGAAGTTCCGCGAGGACCGTGAACTGCGCAAGCTGATCGGCGAGGACTTCGACGATCCGTTCGCCGAGCGCCCGACCCGTCGCCCCGGCAACTGAGCCAGGGCCCGAATCAGGCGCACTTGCCGCCGTGCGTCAGCCGCCGGCGGCCAACCCCGTCGGCGCGGCCTCAGGCCCGGATGAAGTGCTGGCGGTAGTACTGCAGTTCCGCGATCGAATCGCGGATGTCGTCCAGCGCCAGGTGGCTGGACTCCTTGCGAAAGCCCCCCGCAACGGCCGGCGCCCAGCGCCGGGCCAGTTCCTTGACCGTGCTGACGTCGAGGTTGCGGTAGTGGAAATAGCGCGCCAGGAAGCGGCGGTCCTGGCAGATCGAGTTGCCGCAGATCGGCGACTTGCCGGGCGGCACCCAGTCGCGCAGGAAGGCGATGGTCTGCGCTTCGGCCTCGGCCTCGCTGGTGGTACTGGCGCGCACGCGAGCCGTCAGGCCCGACTGGCCGTGCTGGCGAACATTCCAGTCGTCCATCTTGGCCAGTTCCTGCTCCGGCTGGTGGATGGCAATCACCGGGCCGGTCGCCAGCCAGTTCAGCTGGCTGTCGGTGACGATCGTGGCGATCTCGATCAGGCGGTGTTCTTCGGGGATCAGACCGGTCATCTCGCAGTCGATCCAGATCAGGTTGTCGGGGTTGGCGTTCATCACGAAAGCCTAGCAGCCTGACGCACCGGGCTGGATGTTCCGTCCGCGTCGGCAACACACCGCGCGCGCCAGCACGCGGCGGCGACAACGAAGAAGGCCCGCCACGCAGCGGGGTGCATGACGGGCCTTCTCACACGGCACCGGCGATGCCGGCGCTGAATGGCCGTGATCAGCCTTCGGTGGTCACCACGATCTTGCCGAACTGCTGGTTCGATTCCATGTAGCGCTGGGCTTCCGCGATCTGCGACAGCGGGAAGGTCTTGGCGATCACCGGCTTCAGCTTGCCGGCGGCGATGCCGTCGAGAATGAACTTCTCGGCCAGCGCCAGGCGGTCGGCATTGCCGTTGAACTCGAACAGCGTGTAGCCGCGCACGCTGAGCGCCTTCAGCAACGCCAGGAACAGCGGATACGGCGTCGGCTCGGTCGACAGCGCACCGTACTCCAGGATGATGCCGTTCTGGCTGGCTGCCTCGGCGAGCTTCATCAGGCCAGGGCCGCCAACCGGATCGAAGGCAACGCGGGCGCCGACACCGTTGGTGATCCGCATGACTTCGGCCGACAGGTCCTGCTCGTCGGTGACGATGACGTGGGCGGCACCGGCCGCCGTCAGCTGTGCGGCCTTGGCGCGCGTGCGCGTCACGGCGATCGAGGTCGCGCCGACGGCGTTGGCGGTCTGGATCGAGGCGATGCCGACGCTCGACGAGGCGGCGGTGATCACCGCCGCTTCGCCGGCCTTCAGCTGGCCGATC
>CAYPJK010000317.1:0-4190 GCA_964411025.1 uncultured Nevskia sp. | reverse complement strand
CGCCAACCTGGTCGGCATGGGCGTGCTGCCGCTGAACTTCGCCGATGGCGAGAACGCCGCCGTGCTCGGCCTCGACGGCAGCGAGGTCTACGACATCGACGGCCTGCTCGATGGCGCCGAAACGGTGGCCGTCACCGCCCGCCGCGCCGATGGCACGCAGCGCCGCTTCACCGCCCGGGTTCGCATCAACACGCCGGTCGAATGGGCCTACTACCGACACGGAGGCGTGCTGCCGTACATGCTGCGGCAGATGGCCGCCTGAGCCGGCGCTGCGTCGGGTACCGGCCACGGGATGCGGCGATGCCCGCATCCCGCCGGCCGGCGTGCTGCACACTTGCGTCTCCCGCTTTTCGATCCACCTGCCGATGACCGACGATCCCTACGCCGCAATGAAGGCCGCCCAGCGCGAAGGCTGGGGCCTGTTCGCACCGATTGCCCCGTTCACCACCCCGGCTGCGGCAGCACTGGTCCGCTATGCCGGGATCGGCCGCGGCCAGCAGGTGCTCGACGTGGCCTGCGGTACCGGCGTCGTTGCCATCACCGCCGCGCTGCAGGGCGCGACGGTCAGCGGCCTGGACCTGGCCCCCGCGCTGCTCGTGGAAGCCCGCCGCAATGCCGCGCTGATCGACGCGCCGATCGCCTTTCAGGAGGGCGATGTCGAAGCGCTGCCGTATCCGGACGCGCACTTCGATGTCGTGGTCAGCCAGTTCGGCCACATGTTCGCGCCGCGCCCGGAGCGCGCCATTGCCGAGATGCTGCGGGTGCTGAAACCCGGCGGCCGGATCGCGTTCTCGACCTGGCCGCCGGAGTTATGCATCGGCCGCCTGTTCGATCTGGTGGGCCGCTATTTGCCTGGCCCGCCCGGCGCCGCAGCGCCGAGCAGCTGGGGCGAGACCGCCAACATCCGGCGCTGGCTCGGCGCGGCCACCGGTGAACCCGAGTTCCATCGCGACGAGATGAGCATCCCGGCACTGAGCCCGCGTCACTACGGGGCCAGCATGGAACTGACCGCCGCGCCGTTCATCAAGGTGGTGCAGGGCCTCGCCGCCGAGCCCGAACGGCTGGCCGCGTTCCGCGCCGAAGTGATCGCCATCGTGCAGACCTACTTTGCCGACAACCGCGTACGCCAGTCCTATCTGATGAGCCGCGCCACCAGGCGCTGACGGGTCCGGGGCCCGCGCCTGCACCGGGTGCCGAAGCCTGTGCATTCCGGCATGCTGACGGCGGCCAGCCGGTCACTATCCGACCGCTGCTCCCGCCGCCTTCGAACCCTGACCGTCCTGCGCCTCCCTGCCATGCTCCGCGCCCGCCGCACCCTCGTTGCGCTGTTGTCTGCTGCCGCCCTCGCCGTTCCGCTGCGCGGCATCGCCGACGCCAATCGCGATCAGCTGACGCTGTCCAACTGGCTCAAGTTCGTGCCTGCCGCCGGTGCCGCCGCCTACTCCGGCTACCGGGGCGACAGCACCGGCCTGTGGCAGCTGGGCGGCGAGGTGGCCGCCACCGTCGCGGCCACCCAGGCGCTGAAGTACGCGTTCAAGGACGGCGACTGGGGCACCCGCCCAGACGGCGGCAGCAAGTCGTTCCCGTCCGGCCACACCTCCACCGCCTGCGCCGGCGCCGCCTACCTTGGCGAACGCTACGGCTGGCAGCAGGCCGCCCCGGCCTATGCGGTCTCCGCCTGGGTCGCCTACATCCGGGTCAACGAAGACAAGCACTACGTGCGCGACGTGGTGGCCGGCTGCGCCCTCGCCTACGGCCTGTCGAAACTGGTCGTGAAGCCCTGGCTGCCGACGCAGGTGTCGCTGCTGCCGACGCTCGGGCCAGGCGAGGTCGGTCTGACGCTGAGCGCGAACTGGTAGACCCGCACGTTCGCGCTGCCCCCGAGCCCCGTGCAGCCGCACCGACGTGCGGACGACGCCACGATGCCACCGCCACGCCGCATCGAACCAACACCGCGCCGTGCGCTTCGGTCAGGCTCGTCAAACCACTGGCTACTGGCTGCCACTTCCGGCGAGAGGACGGCGCCCAGCAAAAAGCCTGCACGAGGCAGGCTTTCAGAATGCTTTGAAGATGGTGCCGAAAAGAGGAATCGAACCTCCGACCTACTGATTACGAATCAGTTGCTCTACCGACTGAGCTATTTCGGCGCGGGCCGCGATTATAGACAAAGTTTTCCGCGTTGGCGGCCCTTCAGGCGAGGTCGTAACGGAATTCCTTCTTGAACCGGGCCCGAAAGTCTTCCGGCCCGACATAGTGATTCTGCGGGCCGGGGCGCTCGATCTTGATCGCGCCGATCAGCGAGGCGATGCGGCCCGTGGTTTCCCAATCCATGCCATTCAGCAGGCCGTACAACAGGCCGGCGCGATAGGCATCGCCACAGCCGGTCGGGTCGGCCAGCGCCTGGGCGGTCGCGGTCGGGATCTCGTGGGTCTTGCTGCGCGTGTAGATGTGCGAGCCCTTGCCGCCGCGGGTGACGATCAGCGCTTCGACGCGATCGGCGATCTCCTTCAGCGACCAGCCGGTGCGGTCCATGATCATTTCCGACTCGTAGTCGTTGACGGCCACGTAGCTGGCCTTCTCGATGAACGCCTTCAGGTCATCGCCACCGAACATCGGCAGGCCCTGGCCCGGGTCGAAAATGAACGGCAGGCCGGCGTCGGCGAACTGTTCGGCGTGCAGGATCATCGCGTCGCGACCGTCCGGCGACACCGAGCCGATCTTCGCGCCGGCCTTGATTGCCGCATGCACGTCCTGGGTGTGCGCGAAGCTCATCGCGCCGGGGTGGAAGGCAGTGATCTGGTTGTCGTCGAGATCGGTGGTGATGTAGGCCTGCGCGGTGTAGGCCTCGGGAACGGTCTTGACGTATTCCCGGCTGATGCCGTGCTGGTCGAGCCAGGCCTCGTACTGCGCGAAGTCCTTGCCGACGGTGGCCATCGGCAGCGGTTCGCCGCCGAGCATCTTCAGGTTGTAGGCGATGTTGCCGGCAGTGCCGCCGAACTCCTTGCGCAGTTCCGGCACCAGGAAGGCGACGTTCAGGATGTGCACCTTGTCCGGCAGGATCTCGTTCTGGAAGCGGCCCGAGAACACCATGATGGTGTCGTAGGCAAGTGAACCGCAGATCAGTGCAGACATTGAGTTTCCGATGCGTGAAAGGTGATCAGGACAGCAGGACAAGGCCCCAGACCAGCGGCACCTGCAGCAGTGAAAGATGGACCGCCGCAGACCCCAGGTCCTTGGCGCGCCCGGACAATACATGACGTTCCAGGCCGATGCGATCGACCACCACCTCGACCGCCGTGTTCAGCAGTTCGACGATCAGCACCAGCAGCAGGCTCCAGAACAGGATCACCTTCTCGACCGCCCCGTCACCGAGCCAAAAAGCGAACGGCAGCATCGCGAAGAAGATCACCAGTTCGATGCGGAAGGCTTCCTCCTCGCGCAGCGCCCAGCCCATGCCGTCGTAGCTGACCTTGGTGGCCCGGATGATCCGCCGCCAGCCCTTGATGCCGTCGGCCATCAGCGCGCGCTCCCGGCCGGTGCGACATAGCGGATGTCGAGCTGGCGCGCCGCCCGCACGTCGTCGAGCCGGCGCACCGGCATGCGGTACGGCGCGCCCTTCAACGTGGCGATGTCGGTGCGCGCTTCCTCGCGGATCGCGCACAGCGCCTCGACGAAGGCATCGAGGGTGTCCTTGTCCTCGGTCTCGGTCGGTTCGATCAGCAGGCACTCCGGAACCAGCAGCGGGAAGTAGACGGTGGGCGCGTGGTAGCCGTAGTCGAGCAGGCGCTTGGCGATGTCGGTGGCGGTCAGGTCGTATTGCTGCTTGTCGCGCTTCAGCGTGACGATGAATTCGTGGGTCGCGCGCCGGGTCGGGAAGGCCAGTTCGAAGCCCCGCTCGCGCAGCCGCGCCTGGAGGTAGTTGGCATTCAGCGTGGCGAACTTGGCAACCCGCTGCATGCCCTCGCGGCCGAGCAGGCGCGCGTAGACATAGGCGCGCAGCAGCACGCCAGCATTGCCCATGAAGGCACTGAGGCGTCCGATGGTCTGCGGCAGGTCCTGTTCATCGAGCCAGCGATAGGCGTCGCCCGTCTTGCCGACCACCGGGATCGGCATGAACGGCAGCAGGCGCTCGGACACGCCCACCGCGCCGGCGCCGGGCCCGCCGCCGCCGTGCGGCGTCGAGAAGGTCT
>CAYPJK010000316.1:0-4195 GCA_964411025.1 uncultured Nevskia sp. | reverse complement strand
TTGCCGGACGCCAGCGCGGCATCGGCGGCAGCGGCCTCGGCCAGCGCCCGTTCGCGGCAGGTGGCCACAACGGCGTTGATCTTCGGGTTCACCGCGTCGATCCGCGCGTAGCAGGCCTTGACCACATCCACCGCGCTGACCTGCTTGCCGGCGATCAGTGCCGCGATCTCGGTGACCGACTTCGAGGTCAGCGCCTCGGCCGACGTCGCGGCCTGCGCGTGGCGCGCGATCGGGGCCAGCACCAGTGCCGCGCTGCCGGTCAGGAAGCGCCGGCGGCTCAGGCCGTGATCACCCGCCGGCGCGCGGTCGGGGGCGGTGGCAGTGGCGGAGGGCGGCAGCGGCATTCCCATGGAGTTCCTCGTCTGGCGGGTGGCAGGCCGCGCGGTGCGCGGGCTCTGTTCAAGGAACGGATCGCGGCGGCTTCCCCCTACCTCTGGCCTTCTCGCCTGCCGCACCGCGAGACGCAGTACGCACAAGAAACCCGCTGGCGGTCGGTGACCGGCAGCGGGCGGGCAACGCAGGTGTGGCGCTTCAGATTGGCGGCGGCTGCCAGCCACCGCTCTGCGCCTCGACGAAGGCCGCGACGGCCAGACAGAGATCCTCGCGCCATGGCGCGGCGACGATCTGGACGCCGATCGGCAGCTTGCCGTCCGCCGATGAACCGGCGCGGACCACCACCACCGGCCAGCCGGTGCAGTTGAAGACGCCGGTATACGGCCAGCCGCCGCCGGCCGATCCGCCGCCCGGCGTGGCACCGCCGGGCACATCGATCGGCTGCGCCGGCTTGCCGGCGACCGGGCAGACGAACACGTCGTAGCCTTTCATCCAGGCCAGCAGGCCGGACTTGCACTCGTCCTGCAGCTCCCAGGCCTCGACCATCTCGGCGGTGCTGAGCAGCTTCGGATCGGCCATCTGCGCCTTGCGCTGCGGCGAGATGTTTTCGGTGTGCCACTTCTCGGCCAGGCGCTTGTAGTACGCATAGCCATCGCCGCTGGACAGCTTGCTGCGCGCGCCGGACAGCGTCTTCAGCAGCTCGGTCGGCGCGGCTTCGGCCACCGATGCGGTGGCGCCGTTCAGCCAGGCGGCGACCTGGCGCACAACCTTCTTGGTGTCCTCGTCGGTGGCGCCCTGCCCGGTCGCGCCGTTGTCGACGCAGTAGGCGACGCGCAGCTTGTTCAGGCTGACCGTCGACGGATCGACCCAGGGCACCGGCGCGCACGAGGCATCGTGGAAATCCGGGCCGGAGATGATCGGCGTGATCAGCGCAAGGTCCTCGACGCGGCGGGTCATCGGCCCGAGCTGCTGCCAGAGATCGAAGATGCCGCCGTAGTCGACGATGTGGCCGGTGCGCGGTACCCGTACGGAGGTCGGCTTGATGCCGGCAATGCCGTTGTTGTGCGCCGGGCCGCGGATCGAGCCGCCCCAGTCGGAGCCGATGTCGAAGTGCGCGCCACCGGCGGCGACGATCGCTCCGGCGCCGCCCGAGCTGCCGGCCGTGCTGCGCGTCAGGTCGTAAGGGTTGTGCGAGGAGCCGTACAGCAGGTTGGACGCGGCGCTGATGCCGCCAAGCCCGCCGAGCGTGAACTCCGGCGTGTTGGTCTTGCCAAGCAGGATCGCGCCCGCCTTGCGCACGCGGGCGACCACCGTGGCGTCCTTCTTTGGCACGAACTGCTGGCGGCCGTAGGTAGCACCGGTGGTGATCACGCCCTCGGTATCGAGCGAATCCTTGATGGTCCTCGGCACGCCGGGCAGCGGACCCATCCAGTCGCCGCGGGCGGCCGCCTTGTCGGCGGCCGTCGCTTCGGCCAGCGCCCGCGCGTAGCTGTTCATCACCACGGCGTTGAGTCGGTCGTTGACGGCCAGCTGGCGATCGATGCAGGCCTGCACCGCTTCCACTGCCGACACTTTCTTCGCGCGGATCAGGCCGGCGAGCTTGGTCGCCGACATGTAGATCAGCTCGTCGCGGGTGTCGCTGGAAGCCGCCGCCGCGCGCAGCGGCGACGTGGCGGCAACGGCACTGGCGGCCGCAGCCGCCTGGGCGAGGCCGAGAAAGGCGCGGCGGCTGCGCGGCTCCGGAAACGCGTGATGGGCAACGGACGGCACGGCAGGGGTTTCAGGCGGGGACATGGCGGTCTCGGCGTCGGGATTCGGAAGCAAGCGGCGGGCAGCGGTCACAGGTTCGGGGCGATCCAGCCGCCGGTCTGGCGCTCGACATGGGCCATCGCGGCCAGCACCACGTCATCGCGCCACGGCTGGCCGACGATCTGGATGCCGAGCGGCAGGCCCGGGTCCAGCTTCGAGGTGCCGGCGCGGACCACGCCGGCCGGCCAGCCGGTGGTGTTGTACTGGCTGGTGTAGTTGCTGCCGCTGCGCCCGGCCTCGCCGCCGGGCTGCACGTAGTCGAGCGGGATCGGCGCCCGCTGGCTGGCTGGGCAGATGATCAGGTCATAGCGTTCCAGCCAGGCCAGCTGCTCGGCGCGGATGCCGTCGATGACTTCCGACAGCCGCGTGAACTCGCTGCTCGGCAGCACCTCGCCATCGAGCCGCAGGCCGGGCGAGGCCTGGAGGGTGCCGTGCTTCTTCAGCAGCCGGCGCATGAAGGCGCGGCCGTCGGCCCCGTTGAAAGCCTGCCGGGCGGCGGCCAGCTCCTTCATCTTCGGCGGCTTGTCGGCCTTGACCGCGCAGCCGAGCCTGGCGAAATAGCCGACGCACTGCATCACCAGCGCCTGCACCTCGGCCGTCGGATCGACGATGCCGTTGCTGGTGTAGTACGCGACGCGCAGGCGCTTCAGGTCGACCGCCGCCGGGTCGCCCCAGGGCACGGGCGCCATCGTCGCGTCGGCATCGTCCGGGCCGCACAGCAGCGGCATCAGCAGCGCCAGATCCTCGACCCGGCGGGCGAGCGGCCCGGTCTCCTGGAACGAATCGAACGGCCCGCCGTAGCCGACGATGTGGCCGGTGCGCGGCACCCGGCCCAGCGTCGGCTTCAGCCCGGCGATGCCGTTGGCGTAGGCCGGGCCGCGAATCGAGCCGCCGTAGTCCGAGCCGATGTCGAAGTAGGCGCCGCCGGCGGCGACGATGGCGCCGGCACCGCCGGAACTGCCGCTCGGCTGGTAGTTCAGGTTGTACGGATTGCGGGTCAGGCCGTAGACCAGATTGATCGTGCCCTTGCCGCCACCGCCGAGCGTGAACTCCGGCGTGTTGGTCTTGCCGAGCACGATCGCGCCGGCGGCGCGCACGCGGGCCACCACGGTGGCGTCCCGACCCGGCACGAAGGCCTTGCGGCCGAGCGTGCCGCCGGTGGAGACGACGCCGGCGGTGTCGAAGGCATCCTTGACCGTGAACGGCACGCCGTGCAGCGGACCCAGCGACTTGCCCGCCGCCAGCGAGGCATCCGCCGCCGCGGCCTCGGCCAGCGCCCGCTCGCGGCATTCGGCGACCACCGCGTTCAACTGGCCGTTGACCGCGTCGATCCGCGCCAGACAGGCCTTGACCGCATCGACCGAACTGACCGTGCCGGCCGCGATCAGCTTCGCCACCTCAGCTGTCGAGCGCGCCCACAGCGGTGTCGCGGCAGCCAAAGCCGGCGCGGCTGCGGCTGCCGTCCCGGACAGTGGCGCCAGTGCCAGCGCGGCCCCCACGGTGGCGCCGCCTTCGAGGAAGCGGCGGCGATCAAGCCGGGGACGGGACAGCGGTTCGGGGGCAGGATTCATCGCGCGGGGCCTGGTCGGCTGGAGAAGGTCGTCACCGCTTCAGACGCAGTGCACCGGCGCTCCCCTACCTGGCATCCGCGGCCGCCCAGGCCGCAGGTAGGGGCCGGCGCGGCCCTCGCCGTCACACGGTGGCAGGGCGATCAGCAGCCGCGACGCGGCGCGCCCCACCGAGGATGGACGGATGGCATTGACCCGACGTGAATTCAATCTGTGGCTGGGCAGCGCGGCGGCCAGCGCCGCGCTGGCACCTGGCCTGTCCGCGATTGCCGCCGATGGCGAGGCGCTGACCGAACTGAGCCTGACCGAGGTCGCCGCCGCGATCCGCAGCGGCAAGGCCACGGCCACGCAGGTCGTGCAGGCCTGCCTCGCGCGCATCGAGGTCTACGACCCGAAGCTCGATGCCTTCATCACCGTGATGAAGGACAAGGCGCTGGCCGCCGCCGCGCAGCTCGATGCCGAGCAGAAGGCCGGCCGCCTGCGCG
>CAYPJK010000315.1:3807-4222 GCA_964411025.1 uncultured Nevskia sp. | reverse complement strand
CGCGTTGCAGCAGCCCGTCGATGTTCTGGGTGACGACCCGGATGCCGGGGTGGCGCGCCTGCATCTGGCGGATGTGGGCATGGCCGGCGTGCGGCGAACAGGCCAGCACACTGGCCCGGCGCAGCGCGTGGAAATCGAGCACCTTGACCGGATCGTCATCGAAAGCGCGCTGGCAGGCGTAGTCCTGGTAGCGATAGTCGCGCCAGATGCCGCCGGCGCCGCGATAGGTCGGCACGCCGGATTCCGCCGACAGGCCGGCGCCGGTGAACAGGACGATGCGCTGCAGCAGCAGCCAGTCGGGCACCGAAGTCACGGTGGCAGGCGGGTTCGTCGAGGGCACGGCGTGGCGGTCCAGAGCGCGGTCCTGCAGTCTAGCCGGCGTACTGAGCCGTGAATCGCGACGGCGCAGCAAGCC
>CAYPJK010000315.1:0-3797 GCA_964411025.1 uncultured Nevskia sp. | reverse complement strand
CAGGCGCCAACGATGCCTGCAGCATCCGTGGAGGCTCAGTTGCCGTTCAGCTTGCGGTGCTAATCTCCGCCCACTTCGACACTGAAGCCATGGAGATTCCCCGATGTACAAGAAACTGCTGCCCGTGTTGCTGATCGCCGCCATGACTGCCTGCGGGCCGGCACCGCAGCCGCCGGCCGACACGGCAGCGGAAGCGCCCGCCGCTGCGCCGGCCGAACCGGCAGCACCAGCAGCAGCACCGGCTCCGGCGCCGGAGCCGGTGGCTGAAGCGCCGTCACCGAAACCGAAGCCGAAACCGCGCCCGGCGGCTCCGGCCCCGCAGGCGAACCTGGCGCCGCCGCCCGCTCCGCCGGCCGTTCAGGTCTGCCAGGACTGCGGCACGATCACTGCCGTGCAGGATGAACGCGTGCAGGGCGAGGCCTCGGGCCTTGGTGCGCTGGGTGGCGCGGCAGCCGGTGGTGTTGCCGGTGCCCAGTTCGGCAAGAAGTCCGGCAAGGTGCTGGCCACCATCGGCGGCGCGGTGCTCGGCGGCCTGGCAGGCCGCGAAGTCGAGAAGCGCGCTCGTGGCGAATGGGTGCACCACGTGACGGTGTCGATGGATGCCGGCGGCACGCGCACCGTCACTGTGCCGCGCATGGATGGCCTGGGCGTCGGTTCGAAGGTCCGGGTGTCGAACGGCAACCTGATTCCGAACTGATCGTCGCAGGTTGTCCCGAAGCCCGAGCCGCCGCGCATGAACGCGGCGGCTCGGGCTTTTTCGTGAGCGCAACCGCGTCCAGCCGACGTTCATGAACCCATCTGTTCATGTTGCAGTGCAGGTCTAGGCGTCTCAGAAAAATGACGCTAGTCTCAGCCCCATCGAACACGCCGCCCGAGCGCGCGGTTCGGGTTCCCGGGCAACCACACGGTCCGGACGATTTTTGGGGGGAGGGTTTGAAGCGGAGATCGCAAGATCTCCGCTTTTTTGTTGGCCGCGCCTGCTGGCCAGCCCGCGGCGACGAACGCAATCAGCGTGGCTTTTCTTCGGCGACGTTGACCACGGCCGCGACGAACTGGAACGGCTGGCCACCCAGCAGGGCGCTCATCGCCTTCGGAAGATGACGCTTGTCGACCTGGATCAGCGACACCTGGGCAAATCCCGGCGTGGCACCGCCGGTGGCGCCCGCCCAGGTCTGCGCCATCGGCCCTTCGGCCGGCATCGTGGTGTCGATGCCCAAGGCCTGCAGCTGGGCGCTTTCCGGCAGCAGCGCCCGTGCGCCGTCGACGAGGTCGGCGGTCGAGGCGCGGATGTCGATCCAGGTGTTGATGTCGTGACGGATGAACGGCGTCGCGGCGCGGCGGATCGCCGGCATCTTCAGCCCCAGCCGCAGCAGGCGGCCGACGCTGGCGGCCGGCTGGGCAAGGGTGTCCGGCCCACTGATGGCGTCCTGCACCTTGCGAGGTGCCGGCAGCGGCGTCAGTGCCGTGGCCAGATTGGCCTGCACATGGGCACGCAGGCGGAAGCGTCCACCTTCGCCCAGCTCCTCGCTGAGCATTTCCAGCTTCAGTTTCAGCAGCGGCGCATCGGCCGTGAGGCCAGGCAGTTCGGCACTCAGCGAAAACGATTCCTGGCCGGCCAGATCCAGCGCCCGCCCGGCGAGCGTGTCGAGACGCTGGCCGAACGTGCGGCGCAAGCGGTCGCGCAGGCGATTTATGATGGCAGGTGCCACGAACCGTGCTCTCTCAAGGGCTTGCTGAAGCGACATGTCGACATGCAGGAATCTTACCGCTTCGTCGTGACCGGCCGCGTCCAGGGCGTCGGCTTCCGGGTCGCCACCCGACGCAAGGCGCAGGCGCTGGGCCTGTCGGGCTGGGTGCGCAACTGCGCCGACGGTTCGGTGGAAGGGCTGGTGGCCGGACCGAACCACGCCGCCGTCGTGAACCTGCGTGACTGGCTGCGGCGCGGCCCGCCCGGGGCCAAGGTCGAGACGCTGGAATGGCAGGCGGTCGACGTGCCGGTGGACGCCGAAGGCTTCATTGTCCGGCGCTGATCAACGGCAGCGCCGGGCACCGGACACGGTGATCAGATGGTGATCGTGCGACCGTAGATGAAGTCGAAGCTGAAGTCGCGGGTGCCGACGGCCTTGCCGTCGAGGTAGTCCGCCATGCGGGCGAGGCGCGCCGGGATCTTCATCAGCTTGTCCTGGCATTCGCGTCCGGCTGCGGTCAGGCCGGTCAGCGCGCCAATTTCCCAGTGCGCCAGCAGTTCCTCGACGATTGCCTGGTAGTTGCGCGGGCCGTAGATCTCGGCTCGGCGCACCACATCCGACATGTGGTCGTAGCCCGGCATGTTGTGGCCGGGCATCGCCAGCGCCGGCATCACCTTGAGCAGCGAGTACAGCGCGTTGTCGGGATCGCGGGCCAGGATGCCGCCGAAGCAGGCGCGATAGAACGCGTAATGGCGCGATTCATCGCCGGCGACATGGGCGAGGATGCGCTGGATGCGCGGCTCGTACTTCGCGCAGATGCGGCCGGTATTGGCGTGCGCGACCTGCGTCGCCTTCTCCTGCAGCGAGGTGTAGGCCAGCAGGCGATACGGGTCCTGCTGCCAGTCCGGATTGAAGCCGGCCTCGATGTAGTGGTACTGCATCTTTTCCAGCGCGCCCATGTTGAAGATGCGGGCATCGCGGACGTAGTCGCGCATCGCGCAACCGTGGCGGTCTTCCTCGGCCGTCCACAGGTTGTTCCAGGTGCTCCACGGCGATTCGTTGCCGAGGTGGGTGGCGATCAGACGGTGAAAGTGCGGCAGGCCTTCCTCGGTCAGCAGGTTCAGCGCCAGCGCCACGCGGATGGTGTCCGGCAGGCCCCGGGCCGCTTCGCGCACCTGCGCGAGATCGGCCTCCGAGGCTTCCAGGTCATGGGCGTCGGCCGACAGCAGCTCGTTCGGAAACCACAGCTTGCGGCGCGCGAGGTGATCGTCGGTCTGCTGGCGGACGAATCCCTGCAGATCGACCATGACGGCGATCTGGTCCGGCGTGCCGAAGGTGTGACGAGGCGCTGCGCTGCCCATGATGACGGACTCCTGTGAGGCGATCGCGGCGCTTGCGCACCGCGACAGATGGAACTCACCCGATTATACGAACGATGCGAAAAGCCGGATCAACGCGATCCGGCCGTCGCGCTCAACCCCGGATCAGGGTCAGAAACTCCTGGCGGGTACGCGGATCGTCCCGGAAACGGCCGAGCATCATCGACGTGGTCATCGACGAGTTCTGCTTTTCGACGCCGCGCATCATCGCGCACAGATGTTTCGCCTCGACGACAACCGCCACGCCCTTCGCGTCGGTCACTTCCTGCACGCAGTTGCCGATCTGCTGGGTCAGCTTTTCCTGGATCTGCAGTCGGCGCGCGAACATGTCGACGATGCGGGGGATCTTCGAAAGCCCGATCACCTTGCCATTCGGCAAGTAGGCGACGTGGGCACGGCCGAGGAACGGCAGCAGATGGTGTTCGCACATCGAATACAGCTCGATGTCGCGGACGATGACCATCTCGTTGTTGGTGGTGGTGAAGACGGCGTCGTTGACCAGTTCGGCGAGATCCTGCCGATAGCCCTGGGTCAGGAAGTCGAACGCCTTGGCAGCGCGGTGCGGCGTGCGCAGCAGGCCTTCGCGGTTGGGGTCTTCGCCAATGGCTTCGATGATGGCCTTGAAATGCTGTTCCACGGTTGCGATTTCTCGTTTTGAAAGGAACTGTGGAACGGGCTCGGCGCGCGCGTGGCAGGCGTCTCGAAAGGCCGGGTCCGGTGCAGCGGTGCG
>CAYPJK010000314.1:0-4243 GCA_964411025.1 uncultured Nevskia sp. | reverse complement strand
GGAACATGCTGCTCAAGCACGGCTCCCGGGACGCGGCGACCTTCGAGGCCTTCGAGCACGAGGCGGCGTTGCACGCGGCGAAGCTCGTGGCGGCCCGCGAGCGCGGGTTGGGCGATCTGAGCACGCTCTTCGCCGCGGCGCACGCCCGGCTCGTGCCCGCGACCGAGAGGGCGGGCCTCGTCTATGCGCCGGACACGGCGGTGGAGTCGGCCGCGGATTTCGCCCGCCAGCTCGCCGCGTCGCGTCCGCGCGACCAGTTGCTCAAGTCCACCGAGCGCGGGCCGCACCGCGATGACTTCGAGCTGGTGCTCGACGGGCGGCCGGCACGGCAGTTCGCCTCGGAAGGGCAGCAGCGCTGCCTCGTGGTCGCACTGCGGCTCGCGCAGGCGGGCTATTTCCAGCAGAAGCGCGGCGTCACCCCGGTGCTGCTGTGCGACGACGTGCTCGGTGAACTCGACCCGGAGCGGCGGGCGCGCTTCTGGGCGGCGCTCGAGGGCGAGCCGCAGGTCATCGCCACCGGCACGCAACCGCCGGCGAACGAACGGGACTGGTGCTGCCTGCGCGTCGAGGCGGGGACCGTCGCACCCGCATGAGCGGCCACCACGATATCTGGCACTGGGTGCTGATGGGCGCAGGGGCCATGCTGTTCGGCATGTCGAAGACGGGGGTGCCCGGCATTGGCATTCTGTCCGTCGCAATTTTTGCGAACATCCTTGGGGCGCGCCCGGCGGCGGGCGTCGTGCTGCCGCTGCTGATCTTCGCCGATCTCTTCGGCTTGTTCCTTTATCGGAGGCATGCGCAATGGAAAGAACTGTGGCGGTTGCTGCCTTGGACGGTGGGGGGTGTCGTGCTGGGTTGGTTGGTATTGGGGCGGGTGAACGACGACACCGCCGGGCGGCTCGTGGGCGCACTGTTGCTGGCGATGATCGGGCTGCACTTCTGGCTGCGGCGCACGAATACCGAAACTACGCCACCGGGCTGGCTCGCGCCGGGGTCGGGTGTCGCGGCGGGGTTCACGACGCTGGTGGCCAACGCGGCCGGCCCGGTGATGACGGTCTACCTGCTGGCCATGCGGCTGCCGAAGCTGGAGTTCCTCGGCACGGGGGCGGTGTTCTTCGCCGCGATCAACTGGTTCAAGCTGCCGTTCATGGTCCAGCTCGGATTGGTCAACACGGGCAGCCTCCGCCTCAACCTCTGGTTGCTGCCCGCGCTGTTGCTGGGGGCAGGGCTGGGCCGGCTGGCGGCGAACCGGATGAATCAGACCGTTTTCGAGCGCGTGGCGCTGACCCTGACTTTCGCCGCCACGGTGAAGCTGTTGTTTTTTTAGCCCGCTGATCACACGGAAAACAAGGAAGGGGAAAGTGATTCGGGCTTTAATTCGGTGTGTTCCGTGTATTCCGTGGGCGCCACACAATGGCGCGCGCATCCGTCAGGCAACTTTGGAAGGCGAAGATCGAGGGCAAGCTCGCGCCCCAGTCGTGGCCGGGCGCGGCCGATCTGGCTCCGCGCGTGGCGTTCACCGGCCGCGTGCTGGGCATCGATCCCAGCCTGCGCGGCACGGGCCTGGCGCTGATTGAGTTCGCGCCGAACCGGCCCGGAGTGCTGCTGCGGTGTCAGACGCTCCGCCTTCCGGCCAAGCATCCGATGCCGCATTGCCTCGGCGAGATCCACCGGGCGGTGGAGTCGTTTCTGGCCGACTTCGGTCCGCGCCACGTGGCGCTCGAGCAGACGATCTATGTGCAGAATTTCCAGACCGCGCAGATCCTCGGCGCGGCGCGCGGGGCGGCGATCGCGGCGGCGGCGCTGCGAAAGATCGACGTTTTCGAATACCCGCCGCTGCGGGTGAAACAGGCCGTGGTCGGCCACGGGCACGCCAGCAAGGAGCAGATGGCGCGCACCGTGATGGCGATGCTCGGGCACGGCCGGCCGCTGGCCTTCGACGAGGCCGACGCCGCCGGCGTGGCGCTCTGCCACGCGCTCACCTGGCGCGGCTAGTAATTTCCGGGTATCGGGATTGAGGGTGGGCGTCGGCGAGGACAGCGACGCCCACCACGGCAGAGGTTATCGAAGCTCATGGTCTATGCCCCGACTGCGCGCTTGATGCCGACGGGGAAATGGGCGTTCATCGCCCGGTCGCCATGGCCGAGAACCCCACCGCCGCCGCGCCCGCCGGATCCGACCCGACCGCGCTGCTGAATTCCGCAAACCTGCGCCTGGCCGCGGGCACGCGCGATGTGCCATTGCGCGAGGATCGGGTGGCCGTGCGGCACGACGCGAGCCGGACGCAGATCGTGGTGACGCCCGCGCAATGGCGGATCCTGGCGAATTTCCAAGGCGGGGCGACGGTGCCGAAGGTGCTGTGCCGGCTGATCGAGGCGCAGTGCTGCCCGCCGCTGCGCGAATACTACGAACTGATCCTCAAGGCCTCGCGCGCCGGCCTGCTGCTGACGGACGGACAGGCGGAGAAGGCCGAGGTGAAGCCGGTGGCGTGGCCCGTGAAGCTGAAGGGCAGGTTCGTGCGCTGGCCGGCGGTCGTCTTCGTGCTGGCCGCGATCGGCGCAGTGGCGTGGCGCAAGCTGCCGTTGCCGGAGCAGCCGCTGTGGCTGGCGCTGGGCTGGCTGGCGTTCTGCGCGGCGGCGAGCCTCGGCGCGATGCTGGCGGCGGGCGTGACGCGCGGCGCGGGCCAGCAGGTCCACCGCGCGCGGTTCAAGTGGCAGACGCTTTTCCCGCGCTACGAAGTCGACACCGACGACGCGGCCCTGGCCGGGCGCACGGGCGAGGCGGACGTGGCCCTGGCGCGGGCCGCCGTGCCCGCGCTGGTGTTCGCCCTGGTGGCGTGGAAGGAGCCGCGGTTGATGGCGGGCATGGCCGCCGGGTTGCTTTGGCAGTGGTCACCGCTGTGGCGGTCGTCGCTGCAGGAGTTGCTGGCGGCGTGGCTGCGCGATCCGCAACTGGCGACGCGCTACGACCTCGCGCTGGCGCGCAACCGGCTGTTCGCGCTCCTGGGCGCGGCGCGCAACCAGATCGACGACGGCAAATACCTCGGCGCCTGCGCGGTGGCGACGGTGGCGTGGCTGGGCGCGGTTTTCCTCGCCGGCTGCGCGCTGTGGCAGGCAAACGCGGCCGATTTGCTCCACCGGTTCAACGCGGCCGGCGGCTGGCGCTACACGGCGCTGGGCCTGCTGGGCGTCGTGGTGCTGGCGGTGCTCGGTGGCGCGGGCCTGTTGCTTTGGATGGCGCTCAGTCACATCCGCGCGTGGCTGCGGGAGCGGGCCGAGCGGCGGCTGGTGCCGCAGGCGGCGTTGATGTCGGACGAGTCGCGCGCGGAGTGGCTGGGCAAGACGGCGCTGTTCCGCGAGATGGACCCGGCGAGCCTGCTCGCGCTGGCGCAGGCGGCCAAGCCGGAGGAGTTCGCGCGCGGGAGCTTCGTGGTGAAGGAGGGCGAGCAGGGCGACCGGCTCTACATCATCGTGTCGGGCCGCGTGGAGGTGCGCCGGGATTTTGCGAAAGACCGGTCGGAGCCGGTGGCCGAGATGGGCGAGGGCGAGGTGTTCGGCGAGATCGCGCTGTTGCACGGCGGCCTGCGCACACGCTCGATCCGGACGCTGCAGAAGAGCGTGCTGCTGTCGCTCGACAAGGCGGCGTTCGACCGGCTGGTGCTGGCCAAGATGACGCGCGCGGCGGTCGAGAACGCCGTGCAGCGGGTCGGGTTCCTGCAAAGCTGCGACATGACCCGGCACTGGAGCCACGCCACGCGGGTGGACTTCGGCAAGGCGTCACAGATGCGCGAGTGCAAGGAAGGCGACGTGCTCGTGCAGGAGGGCGAGCCGAACCACTGGTTCTTCCTCATCTACCGCGGGGAAGTCAGCGTGCGGCAGAAGGACAAGGAGCTGCGCGTGCTGAAGCAGGGGGAGACCTTTGGCGAGCTGAGCCTGATCGGCGACGGCCGCGGCACGGCGTCGGTGGTGGTGAAGAGCCCGACGGCGAGTTTCCTGCTCGTGCAGGGACGGGATTTCCTCGGCTTCATCACCCGCGATTTCTCGGTGGGCCTGGCCTGGGACGAGAGCCGCAAGCGCCCGCGTAAACGCTAATCGGGCCGAGTAGCCCCCGTTATGCCCCGGAGGCGCTCTTGCGTCGCCGCGAACGCCGGAGCAGGATGCGCGCATGATCACGCCGCACCGGTTCCGACCGCGCCTGCTGGAGGCGCTGCGGGACTATGACCGGGCCAGGTTCCTGGCGGACC
>CAYPJK010000313.1:0-4246 GCA_964411025.1 uncultured Nevskia sp. | reverse complement strand
CGTGTCGTCATCGAGGATCGTGGCCACGCCCTGGCTGTCCGCAATCGTCAGGCCGACCGGCGACGACAGGTTGGCGAAGAAGGTTTCGTTGCCTTCCTGCATCGTGTCGCCGTTGATCGTGATGCTGCGCGTCCGCGACGTCTGCCCGGCAGCGAAGGTCAGCGTGCCGGAACTGCTGACGTAGTCGCTTCCGGCCGTGGCTGTGCCGGGTGCCGTCACGATGCGAACGCTGGTGGTGCTGCCCGATGGCGCGGGTGACGATAGCGTGACGGTGAAGGTGACGGTCTTCGTGCCGCTGTTGCCCTCGGTGACGCTGACATCGTTGATGCTCGCGCTCGGCAGCGACACCGCATCGCAGACCGACGGTGTGATGCCAAGCGAGAACGCCCGCACGCTGCCGGTGTCGGCGGCCGCGAAATCCTGCACCTGCAAGGTCCAGGTGCCGGCGGCGCTCTTGCCGTCGAAGGCGCTCAGGGCGGCGTTCGGCTTGAAGCTGCCGGTGTACGGCGCGCTGCCGGTGGTCTGGATGCTGCCACCGGTGCTGTCGTCGTCGAGCAGCGTCTGGCAGAAGTTGTTGCCGCCGGCGCCGACATTGCTGATCACCGGCACCACGGTGCCGTCCGGTCCCAGCAGCCGCACCTGCAGATCGCCGAGATAGGTGTGATCGATGCCCACCGTCGTGGCGCCGGCCGCCGCGCTGCAGGCGCTGCCGTCAATGCTCAGGTCGATGTCGCCGATCGCGCCCGACAGCGCCGGCACCGTGACCGGCAGGCTGGCATTGGCGCCCGGACCGGCGTTGCTGCCGTCGGCAATGGCGACCGCCGGGCCGCTGTAGCGGAAGGTCTGGCGGCTGCCGAGGTTGCCGGTCGAGGTGGTCAGCGGGAATGGCTGCGGGCTGTTGGCGCCGGTGTAGGTCGCGGTCAGCAGCAGCGCCAGCGGACGGCCGCAGAGGTAGTTCGATTCGACCCGGAAGCGGAACGCCGTGCTGTTGGATGCACTCGCGTTCGGTGCCAGGTTCGGGTAGCTCGACACGCTGTCGAGGATGGTCAGCCCGGTGGTCGACGGCGCGCTCAGCGTGCCGCTGACCGATGCGGCGGTGGCCGCGCCGACGTTGCGCAGCGGAATCGACACCGACCAGGTCTCGTTCGGCTCAATGGCGTTGTCGCCATCGCCTGATACCTGCGTGTAGACCGCGTTGCCGATCGCCAGCACCGCCTGCGGCGTGGCGCCGACGGAGGCCAGCGCTGGCCCCGGCATGACGATGCCGAATCCGGTCGATCGATCGACACCCGATGCTTCGATGTCGATCGCCGTCGTGGTCAGCGCGGTGCGGACCTGGGCCGGGGTCAGCGCCGGCGCACCGGATTTCAGCAGTGCGGCGATCGCGGCGGCATGCGGCGCGGCAGCCGAGGTGCCATAGAACGTGCTGAAACCGGGCGCGGAGGTGCTGACGCCGTCGGCGGCGGTCAGGTCCGGCTTCTGGCGCAGCGTGCCGCCGGTGGTGCCGCGATTCCCGGGCGTGATCTCCGCGCCGTTCGGCCGCAGGATGATCCGGCGCGGGCCGTCGGAGCTGAAGCTTTCCGTGGCATTGACGGCGGTGAAGGCGTTCGGGAACGGCCCCGACGGCGTGCTGCTGTCGAACGGGGTCAGTGCCGGCGTCGCCGCCAGGCTGAAGGCGGCGGCGGCCGCGCTGTGGCCGCGGGTGGTGCCGGCCGTGCTGAGCGCTGGATCGACCTTCCCCCGGAAGGCGATCAGGTTGAACATCGGCGGCGCGGTCGGGCCGGCGGCGAACCGGTTGACGACCAGCCGGCTGCCGTTCGGCACGTTGTTCACGCGCTCGTAGGCGCGGTCATTGCCGCCGCTGCCGTTCTGGCGGCTCATCGACGATCCGGTGACCGCGCTCAGCGCGTCATCGAGAACGTACAGGTCGTAATCGGTGGCGGCGGTGCCGCCGCTCAGCGTGTAGTGCTCTGCCCAGATCAGGATCGCACCGGCCGAAGCGGCTTCGGTCACCCGCAGGGAATTGCCGCCGTCGCCGAAGTCATGCAACGGCCCGATGCCGGCCAGCGGCGTCGGGTTGGCGGCGGTGCTGGCCTTGAAATCGCCTTCCCAGGTCCCGGATGTGCCGTCGGTCTTGTTGCCCTCGTTGCCGGCCGACGAGAAATACAGCACGCCGGCGGCGGTCACGTCGTTGACTGCCACGGCCACCGGTCCGTCCTGGAAGGGCGATTCGTCGAAATAGAGGATGTCGTCGACGATCACGGTACAGCCGCTCGCGGCCAGCGCACGGATGTTGTCGGCGAAGCTGGCTTCGCTGGTGAAGGCGGTGGCGAAGCCGAGCGCGGCACCGGGCGCCAGGTCGTGGATGATCTCCAGCATCGCCGTGCCTTCATCGCCGGTGCCGGACTGGCCCGGCAGCACGTCGACGGCCGGCAGGTCGCCGCTGGCCTGCGCGGCGGCCAGCGAGGTCACGCCGTCGGACAGCACGCAGACCTTCTGGCCGGCGCCGTTAGCGCCATAGCTGGCCCGCGCCAGATTGGCGGCATGCGCCTCGATGCCTTCCGAGCGGTCCAGCACATGGGTCGTGGCCGGCACCGCATCGGCAATCAGCGTCACCTGCTTGAGCGCGGCCAGCGTCATCAGGTCGGCCAGCGGAATGCGCGCACGGACCGTCTGGTGACGGTAGGCAGCGTCTTTCGGCGACACCAGCACCGCCTTCAGCTCGACAAGCTTGCGCAGCACGGCATCGGTGTCGTCGCGGCCGGCGATGCCGATGTCGACCGTGTAGCGGCCGTCCTTGCCGGCTGCCAGATACTGGTAGGCGGGCAGCTGCGCCAGCCGTGCGTCGCCACGCTGCCGGAGCCATGCCATGTACAGCGCGGTATCGAGCTTGTCCTCGATCGCCGTGCGCGCCTGCTTGATCTGCTGCAGCGTGGCGATCTGCGTGGCAGCGCTGGCCTGCAGCGTCGCCGCCGGCTGCGCTTGCGCGGCGCCGCCCAGCAGCAGCGCGCCGGTTGCCGCCGTGGTGATCATCCATCCGCGACGGTTCAACCCCCACGGGCGTCGGCTGTCGTGATCCATGCGGTGCTGCCTCCAGAAATAAGGGTCGAACGGCGCTGCGGCATCGGTCGCGCAGGCCGCGCCGGTGTAGCACGGTGCCGCGTCGATGTGATCGGAATGTCGCAGCAAGGTGTGCCGTCTGTCACGGTTTGCTCGTGGAAACCTGC
The DNA here is from genome assembly GCA_964411025.1 of uncultured Nevskia sp. GTDB lineage: Bacteria > Pseudomonadota > Gammaproteobacteria > Nevskiales > Nevskiaceae > Nevskia. The sequence continues at coordinate 1,019 of CAYPJK010000313.1, read as the reverse complement.
TACCTCGCTGGACCGGCCTGGGCGCGGTATCGACGCCCAAAAGGGCTGCCGGACATCCTTCCGGCAGCCCTCTGGCGTGCGCTCAAGGTGGCGGCGCAGCCGCCATGGTGGCCCGGCTCAGGTGCCGTTGCCCGACAGGTTGATGACGGTCGGGCTGTCCGGGGCGTTGCTGGTGATGGTCACCGAGCCCGGCCGCGGGCCGGTGGCGGTCGGCCGGAAGGTGCCGGTCAGGGCGCAGGTTGCGCCGGGAGCCAGCGAGCGCGGGCAGTTGCTGGTGCCGGTGTAGTCGCCGGTGACGCGGATGCTGGTGATGTTCAGCGGCGCGGTACCGGAACTGGTGATGACCAGCGAGCGTTCCGGACTGCTGCTGCCGACCGGCACATTGCCGAAGTTGTAGCTGCGCGTCTGCACGCGGATGCCCGGGGTGCCGGTGCTGGCATCGTCGTTGCCAATCGTGCCGACGCCCTGGCTGTCGGCAATCGTGGCGTTGACGGGGTTGCTCAGATTCACCAGCAGGGTTTCATCCGGCTCGACTGCAGTGTCGCCGTTGACCGATACCGACAGCGTCCGCGTCAGCTGTCCAGGCGAGAAGCTCAGGCGGTTGTTGGCCGTTGCGTAATCCGAGCCCGCCGTCGCGGTGCCGTTCGCGGTCAGATAGTCGACCGTCACCGTCGCGCTGGACGCCTCGTTCAGCCGCACCGTGAAGGTCATCAGTTGGGCGCCGCTGTTGCCTTCGGCAAGCCGCACATCGTTGATCGACAGCGTCCGGACCGGCGCGGTCAGTTCGATGGTGTCGGTGACCGGTTCGGCAGCCTGGCCGGCGCGGTTGCGGAACTGCACGGCGACCGTCCTCGTTCCCGGCGTGTCCGGCAGCGTGACGTTCTTGCTGGTCGCGTACGGCTCCCAGGCTTCGCCGTCGACCACGCCATCGGCGGCGACGCGCATGTCGAGCAGGCCGGTTTCGGCATCGGTGGCCGAGATCGTCAGCGTGACCTGGGTCGTGCCGGTGCTGGCGGCAC
>CAYPJK010000312.1:0-4247 GCA_964411025.1 uncultured Nevskia sp. | reverse complement strand
TGACGCGCGACAGCAACGCGGTTCGCTTCACCCAATCGGCGCCCTCGGGCGCCGTTTTCTTTGGCCGATGTCAGATCGTCTTCATGTGCGCGGACGGCGACCCATCGCGGCAGCGACGGCACGCCTGACGGACCGCCGCAGGGTCATCAACGCTGGGGCGCTTCCGACTTCTTGTCGAGAATGCGCGTCAGGTTGACTTCAATCCAGTCGGCCAACGCGCAGACTTTCTCGGCCACTTCATGGCCAAGCTCGGTCAGGCTGTACTCGACGTGCGGCGGCACGACATTGAACGCGACACGGTTGATCAAGCCGTCGCCTTCCAGCCATTGCAGGGTCTGCGTCAGCATCCGCTCGCTCACGCCGCCGATGGAGCGGCGCAGTTCGCTGAATCGATGCGTCCTGCTCTGCAGAACGATCAGCACAAGCACGCCCCAGCGACTGGTGACGTGCTTCAGGATTTCCTGGGACGGGCATTCGCTTGCCAGGACATTGCCTCGTTGCGCCGACAGCACGGTTCCTTGCCGGGACTGCTTCTTCGCCAGATAGCGCGAGTGCGTCGCGGTGTCCGCCGATGGCGCGGGGATACTTACTTTCATGTGTGTACTTCCGAAAAGTGGGTGCCCAACGTAGATTCGCCAGCATATCGGGTGCAGTTGCGAAGGCCGATCCCTCCATCATCCACACGCTGCCAATTTGATCATGATCGCCAACACGCGACGTCTCGGCCGTACGCTCTCCATGACAATGCCGCTCCTCGCTGCGGTGGCCTCGCTGCCCGCAACGGCGGGCGGCGGCTACTTCATCCTGGGATACGGACCCATGGCAGGCCAATCTGCCGGCACTGCAACCGCCATCGGCTTCGACGGTTTTGCCGGTGCCAGCAACCCCGCCAAACTGGCGATGGCGGACGATCGTCTGGATGTGGACGTGCTGCTGTTCAATCCGTACCGCCGCATTTCGCGTTCCGGCGCAATCGATCCGGACTACGACTTCACCACCACCAGCAAGAATGGCCTCTTCATCCTGCCAGAAGCCGGCTACGCCCATCGCCTCAACAATCGCCTCAGCTGGGGCGTATCGCTCTACGGCAACGGCGGCCTGAACACCGAGTATCCCGGCGACACCGGCGTTCCCGGCAGCAACCGGAATCCAGCCGCATGCGGAGATCGCCCCGGCAACTTCTTCGGCGGCTGCGGCAAGCTGGGCTTCGACCTGTCGCAGATCATCCTTGCGCCGACACTGGCCTGGACCTTCAGGCCCAATTACAGCGTCGGGATCGCGCCGCTGCTGGCACTGCAGCGCTTCAAGGCCTACGGCTTGCAGGCCTTTCAAGGCATCTCGGCGAGCCCCGAGCAGGTGACCAACAATGGCTACGCGTCATCGTTCGGAGCGGGCGTCCGTGTTGGCGTGTTCGGGCGTGTCACACCATGGCTCGATCTGGGTGCCGCCTATTCCACGAAGGTCTATTTCCAGAACATGGACGAGTATCGCGGCTTGATCGCCGACCAGGGCTCATTCGACATCCCGGCCAATTTCAGCCTGGGTTTCGGGGCCAGGCCCGTCACTGGCGTCACCATCGGCGGCGATATCCAGCACATCCTGTTCAACAAGATTCCGGCGCTCGCGAACGGTGTCGCCAATTCGGTGATCAACCCACCGAACGATGCCTTCGGTTCCCCCAACGGCTCGGGTTTCCACTGGCGCGGCGTCACCACCTACAGGCTGGCGGTGGAATGGGCGGCGACGCAGAGGCTCACGTTGCGGATGGGCGGTGCTTACGGACGGCATCCGACCCGGGGAACCGATGCCAACTCCGTCAGCCTCAATCTGTTCGCGCCGAGCGCGCGCTGGCAAGCGACGCTGGGCGGCACGTTTGCGATCTCTCAGAAAAACGACGTACATCTCGCCTATGGCCGGTACCTGGACAGCAAGGTCAAAGGCCAATCGGCCACTGACGCGCTCGGGATCGGTGGCGAAGAATCGATCAATCCCCACGTCAACACGCTGCTGCTCGGGTACTCGCGGCATTTCGGGAAGTAGGCGCACGCTCGGCAGCGTTCCGGACTTCAGGGCCTGCCGAACACCTGCCGCAACAGGCGCTCGTCCCGGTTATCGGCCGGTTCGATCTCGTTGACCTGCATCCGCAATCGGATCGACCGGGCGCACCGCCGCCGCGCTGCGCCGGAATTCCCCGGCCGATACGCCATGCCGCTTCTGGAACACGCGGCAGAAGCTCGACGGATCGTTGAAGCCCCAGCGGCTGGCGATCCGGGAAATCGGCAGCTGCGCCTGCGCCGGGTCCTGCAGATCGCGCTGGCAGCGCAAGAGGCGCTGCTCCAGCACCATCTTCGAGAACGACAGGCCCTCACGCTCGAACAGCTTGTGCAGATAGCGCGGCGAGATGCGGAAGCGCGCCGCAACGCTGTTCACGTCCAGCGCCGGATCGGCGAGCCGCGCGGCAACATGGGCCACGATGGCATCGCGCAGGCCTTGCTGGACCGCCGCCCGGCCCTGGTCGGCAGTGTCGACCGTGGCACCGAGCGCGATCGACAGCAGGTTGCCCAGCGTGTCGATCATGGTCTGCTGGGCCACCAGCGGAATCGCTTCCGAACACTGCATCAGCGAGCGCATGTAGGTGCCGGCAACCGAGCCCAGCGCGCCGTCGTCATGCAGGCGGACGGCGGTCGCTTCGCGCGGCGCCTTGAGGCGCGGCATCAGCAGCTGCCGCGGCAGGCGGATGCACAGGATGCGCCAGTCATCGAACGCCAGCTCGTAACTGCGCGTGGTATCGACGATGTAGAAATCGCCTGGCCGGATCAGGGTCTCGCGGCCGTCCTGGCGCACCACGCAGCGCCCTTCGAGCTGCAGGTTGGCAAAGTAGTATTCGCTGGGATTGCGGCGGATCTCGCGCGCCCGGCGGAACACCGTCTGGGCGCGCGAGCGAACGTCGGAGACGGTGACATCGAGCAGGTCCTTGGTCGCCACGCGGCTCTCGAAGCAGCCGACGGCATCGGCCACCGGATCGAGCGCGGTGAACGCTTCGCAGAGCACTTCGCGCCAGTACGGGTACTGCTCGGCCGGCGGTCGGTCTTCGGTGGTCCAGGTTCGCATCGCTGCCGCCTCCCGCTCGGTCGCTTGATCCTCAGGCCCAGGATCATACGTCCGCGATGCCGCACGATTCCTGCCAGGGGCGCGCCCGCAGGCCGTGCGCGAATCGTCAATTCGCCGATCGGAATCGGTCAATCCGGCGCGCGTTGCCGCGCGTAAGCTCGAAGCATCCCGCGCAACCGCGATCCAGGAACGCATACGATGGCCATCGACTTCACCTTCAGCGACGAACAGAAAGCCCTCCAGACCGGCGCGCGCCAGTTCGCCGCCACCGTGCTGAGCCAGGTCAAGCCGACCATCGCCCCGATTGCCCGGCCGGAAGACCGCTTCTTCGCGACCCAGCCGTTCTATGCGCAGATGGCCGCCGCTGGCTTCATCCACGCGCTGTTCCCGAAGGCCTACGGTGGCGGCGGCGTGTCGACGCTGGATTTCGCGCTGGCCGCCGAGGAGCTGTCGGCGGTGGACATCAACGTGCCATCGACGCTGCTGGCGACCGGCCTCGGCATGGAGCCGATCCTCGGCTTCGGCACCGAGGAACAGAAGCGCCGCTGGATCGGCGAGATTCTCGAAAAGCCCGGCGAGCGGCTGGCCGCGCTGGCCTTCACCGAGGTCACCGGCGGTTCGAACTACGACTGCCCGGACCCCAGCGCCGGCGTGCAGACCTTCGCGCGCCGCGATGGCGACGAATGGGTGATCACCGGCCAGAAGCACTACACGACCAACGGCTGCGGCTGGGACGGCCGCGGCGCGCACCTGCTGAGCGTGGTCTGCCGCACCGCTCCGACCCTGCCGCCAGCCGCATCGCTGGCGGTGATCGTGGTGCCGGGCGCCACACCGGGGGTGGAGGTGGTCGGCTATCTCGACACCGCCGGCCACCGCGCCGTGGTGTCGCCGCGCATCCACTTCAACGAGGTGCGCGTGCCGATCGGCAACATCATCGGCAAACCCGGCGACGGCGCGAAGATCTGCCAGCACGCCTTCAGCTGGACCGCCGCCCTGATCGGCGCTGCCTGCACCGGCGTGATGCGCGCCGCCTTCGACGTGGCGCTGAACTTCGCGAAGACCGATAAGCGCTCCGGCAACGTGCCGGTCATCGAGCACCAGAAGGACCCGTCGAAGCATGGAATCGAGCAGGCTTC
>CAYPJK010000311.1:2460-4254 GCA_964411025.1 uncultured Nevskia sp. | reverse complement strand
TGGCGGTGACCGGCGGCCTGCTCGGCGCCTGGACCATCGTGGCGGCATCGCAGGACGTCTGGCGGCGCATCCGGGCCAAGCCCTCGATCACGGCGGGCTTGGCCTCGGTGCCGCGCGCGACCTGGGGCATGACCCTGGACCACGCCGGCCTCGGCGTCTGGGCGCTTGGCGTCGCCTTCGTGATCAGCTACGGCTTCGAGAAGGATGTTCGGCTGGCCCCCAATGCGACCACCGAGATCGGCGACTTCACGTTCGGCTTCATTGGCGCGCAGGAAGCCAAGGGCCCGAACTTCATCGCCCAGCAGGGCGAGGTGACGATCGAGCGCGGTGACCATTCGGTGACCACGCTGTACCCGCAGAAGCGCTTCTACCCGTCGCAGCGCAATGTCATGACCGAGTCAGCGGTCGACGCGACCCTGCTGCGCGATCTCTACGTCTCGCTCGGTGAAGGCTTCGACGATGGCTCCTGGAGTCTGCGCATCTATGTCAAGCCGATGATCCGGCTGATCTGGCTGGGCGGCGTGCTGATGTTCTTCGGCGGCTGCCTCGCGGCCAGCGACCGGCGCTATCGCCTGGCGAAGGCGGCAGACCGCCGGCTCGCGGTCGACGGCGGCACCCAGGCCGCCTGACGGAGTCCCGATGCGCTACGCGATTCCCCTGGTGGTGCTGGCGGTGTTGATCGGCTTCTTCGCGGTCGGCCTGAACCGCGATCCTCGGCTGCTGCCGAGCCCGCTGATCGGCAAGTCTGCGCCGGCCTTCGAGCTGCCGGTGCTGGCCGCGCCGGCGGCGGCCGATACGGCAGTTACCGCACCGCAGCGGCTCGGCAATGCCGCCTTCGCCGGCAAGCCGTATCTGGTCAACTTCTTCGCCAGCTGGTGTGCCGGCTGCCAGGTCGAACACCCGTACCTGATGACGCTGGCCCGCCAGGGCGCAGTGACCCTGGTCGGCGTCGACTACAAGGACGCTGAAGCCGATGTCCGCCAGTGGCTGGCCGCCCGGGGCAACCCTTATGCGCCAATCCTCGTCGACCTCGACGGCCGGGCCGGCATCGACTTCGGCGTTTACGGCGTGCCGGAAACCTTCCTGGTCGGCGCTGATGGCCGGGTGCTGCACAAGCATGTCGGGCCCCTGACGCCGGAAGCCTTCGAGCAGGATTTCAAGCCGCTGCTCGGAGCCGGCTCGTGAGGTTGTGGGCGGCGGCGCTGCTCGCGCTCGGCCTGGCGCTGACCGCCGCCAGCGAGGCGCAGGTGAGCGTCGAAAAGCCGGAGATTCCGCTCAGCAGCGAGCAGGAAGCGCGGCTGGCGGAACTGCTGCCGGATCTGCGTTGCCTGGTCTGCCAGAACGAATCGCTGGCCGAATCGCGGGCGCCGCTGGCGCTGGATCTGAAGTACGAAGTGCGCGGGCTGGTGGCGTCCGGCAAGTCGGCGCCGGAAATCAAGCAGTACCTGGTCGACCGTTACGGCGATTTCGTGCTGTTCCGGCCCCCGTTCGATCCCCGCACCTGGCTGCTCTGGCTCGGGCCGATCGGGCTGGTGCTGCTGGCGCTGTGGGTGCTGCTGCGCCAGATCCGGGGCAGCCGCCGCGCGGCCGCCACCGCTCCGCCTCCGCCGGTCGATGACGCGGCGCTGAAGAAACTGCTCGACGAATGAACCCCAATTTCGTGACCGGCCTGGCGATGGCCGGCCTGCTGCTGCTGGCCGTGCTGCTGGCCACCCACCCGTGGTGGCGTCGCCGCGGAGGCAGCCGCCAGAACCGCCGCGCCGCCAATGTCGCGGCCTACCGGTTGCGAGTCGC
>CAYPJK010000311.1:0-2401 GCA_964411025.1 uncultured Nevskia sp. | reverse complement strand
GGAGATTGACAACGAGACGGTCGCCGGCCTGATCCCGGCCGATGAAGCGGCCGCGCTGCGCGCCGAGCTCGATGCCCGGGTGCTGACCGATGCCGACGGCACCGAGCCGGAACTGGCCCAGAAGTTCGAGCGCCGTCCGGGCGCGATCGTCCTGGTGGCACTGCTGCTGACGATGTTCGCCAGCGGCTGGTATCTGTGGCGTGGTGGCTGGGAGATGCAGCAGCAGATAGCCGCCGGCCCTCCGCCGGCACCGGCGATCGACCCCGCGATCGCCGCGATGGTCGACAAGCTGGCGACCCGCCTGAAGACCAATCCCGACGACGCCGAAGGCTGGTCGATGCTCGGCCGCTCGTACATGGTGACCCAGCGGTTCGCCGAGGCGGCCGCCGCGATGGCCGAAGCCAACAAGCGCGCCGCTGCCCCGCGTGCCGATTGGCTCGCCGATGAAGGCGAAGCGCTGGCGTTCGCCGGTGGCGAAGATGTCAGCGGCCCGGCGGCCGACCGCTTCGAAGAGGCGCTGAAGCTCGATCCGGCCTATCCGAAGGCGCTCTGGTATGGCGGTCTCGGCGCGGTTGGCGCCGGTGACTATGCCACCGGCCGTGCCCGCTGGCAGCAGCTGATCGCCCAGCCGGATCTCGACGAGAACATGCGCACCGTGCTGCGCGAGCGGGTCGCCGCGCTCGACAAGGCGCTGGCCGAGCGTGGCCTGAGCGCCGCCGAAGCGCCGGCTGCTGCGCCGTCGACCGGGGCGTCGGCTGCGGCGGCGGCGGTCAGCTTGCGGGTGCAGGTTTCGCTGGCACCGGCACTGTCCGGGAAGGTGCCCGCCGGTGCGATCCTGTTCGTGTTCGCCAAGGCAGCATCCGGGCCGCCGATGCCGCTGGCGGTGCAACGGCTGCCCGATGCCCGGCTGCCGCTGACCGTCACGCTTGACGACAGCATGGCGATGGCGCCGGGGCTCAAGCTGTCAGCGTTCGAGCAATACGTGATCACCGCCCGGCTCAGTGGTGGCGGCAGCGTGCAGGCGCAGCCGGGTGATCTGGAGGGGCGTGCCGACGCGCGCCGGGCGACGGCGTCCGAGGGCCCGGTGAGCGTGACCATCGACACGGTCGTGCCCTGAAATCCGCGGATAAGCAGCTAAAAATATCCAATTCCCCGAGCAAGGCGCGTAACATTCGCGCGCGGCGAAGTGATTCGCCGACTCCCGGACCCCGATGAGCACCACGACTGCCCGCGTTTTCGACCTCCCGGCCTTGCCGCCGGTGTTGCCCGCCTTCGCACGCGCCGCGCTGTCAGCATCCCGGAAGGTGAAATCGCCGGTCGAAATTCCCCAGTGGACGGTCCGCGTCGCCAGCCTCGGCTTCGATCGCCAGCACGTCGCCGCCTACAACGCGCTGTGCGGCTTCCCGCGGGCCGACCAGATCGCCATGACCTACCCGCAGGTGCTGGCGACGCCGCTGTACCTGAACCTGATGACCCGGCCCGGCTTTCCGCTGCCGCTGATGGGGCTGGTGCACGTCCGCAACACCATCGAATCGCGCCGCGAACTGGCGATCGACGAGAACTTCGATGCGTCGGTCCGGCTCGGTGACAGCCGTGAAGTACGGGCGGGCCTGGAACTAGACCTGATCGTCAGCTTCAGCGATCTCGATGGCGACGTGATCTGGCAAGCCACGATGACGCTGCTGCGCCGGGGCGTGAAGCGCGACGGCGAAGCCGCCGCCCGGACGCCGTCCGCCGCGACAGGCGCGGTGCAGGAGCCGGGCATCGCCCAGTACCTGACGATCCGTGCGCCGGAAGACATCGGCCGCCGTTATGCGCGGATCTCGCAGGACTTCAACCCGATCCACCTGTACGCCACGTCCGCCAAGCTGTTCGGCTTCAAGCGGGCCATCGCCCACGGCCTGTGGACCAAGGCGCGCGTGCTGGCCGAACTGTCGCCGAGGCTGTCCGAGGCGCCGCGCCGCTTCGATATCCAGTTCCGCCAGCCGCTGCTGCTACCCGGCCGCGCCACGCTGCGCCATGTCCAGGGCGCTGACGGCATCGATTGCGCTTTGGTCGAAGCCCAGGGCAGCAAGGTCCATCTGTCCGGGACCCTGCGATAGACTTTTTGACGATGATTTCCTTCTTGCGCGTCGGCCCCGGTCGATCGCCTCCCCCCATCAAACGCTCATAGTCGAGGCTGTCCCCACATGCGGATCAGAAAAGCAGTGTTTCCGGTCGCCGGACTTGGTACCCGCTTCCTGCCGGCCACCAAGGCCAGCGCCAAGGAAATGCTGCCGGTGGTCGACAAGCCGCTGATCCAGTACGCCGTCCAGGAAGCGATTTCCGCAGGTGCCGAGGAGCTGATCTTCATCACCGGCCGTTCGAAGAATTCGATCATGGATCACTTCGACAAGGCCTA
>CAYPJK010000310.1:0-4290 GCA_964411025.1 uncultured Nevskia sp. | reverse complement strand
CCTTGCGGCTGCCGTGGCGTTCCTGGATCGCGTCGGCCGTTCGGTGGAAATCCTGGCCCTTGCGCACGGCCCAGATCCGGTCACGGGCGACCCGCGCCGCTTCCACCGGATCGACGACCGGTAGCGGGTAGTCACGGCCGAGCACGACGCCGGCCTCGCGCTGCGTGGCCTCGTCCATCTTCCACGGCGTGTGCAGCAGCGCGGTCGGCAGCCGCGCCAGCTCCGGCAGCCAGCGGCGCATGAAGACGCCGTCCGGGTCCTGATCGAGCCCCTGCTTGACCGGGTTGTAGATGCGGATCGTGTTGATGCCGGTGACCCCGCTCTGCATCTGCATCTGCGGGTAGTGGATGCCCGGCTCGTAGTCGGTGAAGAGTTTCGCGAGATGCAGCGCCGGGCGGCGCCAGTGCAGCCACAGGTGGTAGCTCGATACCGCGCACAGCATCGCCCGCATCCGGAAGTTGAGCCAGCCGGTGGCGGTCAGGCTGCGCATGCAGGCATCGACGAACGGCAGCCCGGTGCGGCCTTCCGCCCAGGCGCGGAAGCGGGCGTCGTCGAACGCGTGTTCGCGCAGGCCGTCGCAGGCCGGATGGGTGTTCTCGAACTCCAGTCGCGGCTCGGTCTCGAGCTTCTGGATGAAGTGGCAATGCCAGTGCAGCCGGCCGATGAAGGCGCGCAGCGCCCGCGTCCAGGTCGCCCGTTCGGCGGGCGGCTGGCCATCAAGCCGGCGCAGCTGAGCGGCCGCCGCCTGCGCCGCCTCGCGCAGCGACAAGGTGCCGAAGGCCAGGTGCGGCGACAGCCGCGAGCACGACTCCACCGCCGTCAGCGGGCTCGACAGCTCGCGGTGATAGCGGCCGCCGCGCTCGGTCAGAAAGCTGTGCAGCGCCGCTTCGGCCTGCGAACGGCCGCCGGGCTGGCGGCCGGGACAGGGATCGGCGGCCAGCCACGGCAGCGTGTCCGGCGGCATCGGACCCGGATCGACGTCGACCGCCTGCAGCGCCGGCGGCGCGGCGATGACCGGCGCCGACATCCGCTGGTCCCAGCGGCGCGCCCAGCCGTCGCGGCTCTGCATCCGGCGGATCACGCCGTTCTGCGCCACTTCGGTCCAGGCGATGCCGTGCTGGCGCGCCCAGTCGGCCACCGCCAGGTCGCGGCCGTAGCTCCAGCCGTTGCCGGTTTCCTCGTGGCTCCACAGTGCGAACGCGCCGCGCTTCTGCCGCAGTGCCTCGAACACCGCCACCGCCTCGCCACGGCGAATCACCAGCGGCGTGCCGAGCGCCGCCAGCGCTGCGCGCAGCTCGATCAGCGATTCGCGGATGAACGCCCAGTGGCGGCCCGAAGCGTCCGGCTGCTGCCACAGACCCGGCTCGACGAGATACAGCGGCAGCACCGGGCCGGCCGCCGCCGCCTCGGTCAGCGGCGCGTGATCGCGGACGCGCAGGTCGCGCTTGAACCAGACGACTTGGAGCATGTCGTCATCGTACCGATCTGCCCGCCCGCCGCGTCACGCCGCCGCCGTCGGTCTGGCGTCAGAAGCGGCACTCCAGCGCCGCGCCGAAGCGCAGCGTGCGCTGCCCGCGCGCCGGCCAGTAGGCACCGGCGTCGCCGATCAGGGCCCAGCGCCGATCCAGCGCGCGACGCAGCCCGAAACCCGCGTGCAGCGCGCCGAGATCGTCGTTGCCGCGATAGGTGCTGCCGTCGAGGGTGATCCGCGATTCGGAATGGATGTAGGCGCCGCCGATCCGCGCGAAGGCCTGCCAGTCGGTGCCGATCGCCTGGCTCAGCCGCAGGCGCAGGAAGTAGGCATCGCCACCGGCCGGCATCGCCGCCAGCAGGTCGCGGGCGAACTGTGCCGGTGCGGCACTGCTGCCGCTGAACGTCGCGCCGTAGCGACCGAGCTTGTCGTAGCCGGCCTCCAGTGCCAGCCACGGCGACAGCGGCCGGCCCCCGTAGACGCCAAAGCTGCCGTCGCGGATATCGATCCGGGCGCTGCCGCTGTGGCCGCCGTTGGCGAGCGCCCGGTTGCCGTCGCCGGCTTCGCCGCTGTGGACGCGTCCGGCGGCGAGGCCCAGATAGCCGCGCTGCGGCGGATCATCGGCCTGGGCGGCGATCGACAGCAGCAGACCGGCCAGCGCCAGCAGGCGCCGGCGGCGAGCGCGCAGCACGGCCAGCAGGCCGAAGCCGCCGAGCAGCGCGCCGCCGAAAGCGCCGCCGCCACGCCGGGCGTTGCCGCTGACGTTGCCCGGATCGACCGGGTCGACGGGATCGACTGGCGGCGGCACGGCGGTGACGGCAATGGTGACGGTCGCGGCGCGGCTGTCGCCATCGACCGCACTGGTCACCCTGCTGGCGACCGGCCCGCCACCGCGCAGCGTTTCGCGCGGGCCGTCGCGGCCATCGCTGATCCGGTAGACGAAGCGGTCGGTGCCGGTGAATCCGGCGGCCGGCGTGTAGCGGATGCGGCCGTCGCGCAGTTCGGCCGTGCCGTGGGCGGGCGTGTCGATCGAGACGATGGTCAGCGGATCGCCGTCGGGGTCGCGGTCGTTGCCGAGCACGTCGATCAGCACGGCGCGGCCGGCTTCGGTGCTGGCGCTGTCGTCGGCGGCGACCGGCAGGCGGTTCGCCGGCGCGCCGCCGGCGGTCACCGTGGCGAAGTCCTCGCGGAACTCGTCCGGCCCGGCGCTCAGGATCAGCGTGGTGGTCACCGCCGTGCCCGGCGTCGCGGCGCTGGTATGGCGCACGCAGATGCGCATGCCGTTGTAGACCTTCTCCATCGCGGTCTCGAACAGCGGCGCGCCTTCGCCGGCGCAGCCCGCCGAGTACTCGCCGTTCTCGACCCGGATCAGCGCCGGCACGGTGTCGGTGAGCCCGGAGACGGTGTAGACGTTCGAGCGCTGCTCGGTGCTCGGCGGCACGTCGATACGGTCGTCGAAGGAGAACGGATCGGGCCGGGTGTCGACGCTCAAGCCGCCGCACAGTCGCGCCAGTTCGATGCTGGCAGCGCTGCTCGTGCGGTTGTCGAGATTGCCGACCAGCACCGCGCCCTGACGGTCGACGGCCAGGCCGCCGAAGATCAGCGAGCCGGCCAGCGGGATCTGGATGCGGTCGTCGCCAAAGCCGGTATCGGGCAGGCCGTCGGCGTGGAAGCGGGCGATCTCGGTGCCGCCGTCAGCCGTGCTGCCGCCGGTCAGGAACTTGCCGTCCGGCTGCAAGGCCAGCCACCGGGTGGCGGTGCGCGCCAGGCCGCTGGTCAGCTCTCGGGTGTTGTCGGCGTCGCGGAACACGAAGCCGTCGCCCCCGAAGCTGGCGTCCGGGCTGCCGTCCGGGTTCAGGCGGCCGATCACGCAGTCGGCGGTGAACAGCAGCTTCTGATCTGGTTGCACCAGCAGTTCCGGACGGATGCAGAAGCCATCGCCGCGGATGTCGCGGACCACGCCGCCGCTGCCGAATCCGGCGTCGAGCCGGCCGTCGGCGGCGTGGCCGAACAGGCGCACTTCGTTGACCGCATCGGCGGTGTCGATGACCACGATGCGGCTGCCCTGCATCCGCACGCGGTAGCCGGTGCTGCTGAGCGCGAACGCGGCCTCGCTGCGGTTCAGCACCACGCCGTCGACGCCGTCGGCATCGGCGGTGCCGAAGCTGTCGCCCGGCGTGCTGTCGCGGGCCGAGCCGTCGTCGAGCGTGCCGTCGACATTGAAGCGGGCCAGGAAGTAGCCGATCGACTGGCCGCCGGTCCGGGTGATGCTGCCGATCCCGACGATCCGGCCGTCGGCCTGCACGGCCAACCCGACCAGGCTGCCGACCTCGTCGTCCGGCAGCGGCTTCGGCAGCGTCACGCCGCCATCGCTGCCGAAGCTGCTGACGGGCAAACTCCCGTTCGCGGCGAAATCGCTGCCGAAGCTGCTGTCACGGCTGCCGTCCGGGTTCAGGCGCAGCACGGCGCTGTCGACGCGGCCGAAGCCACCCTGGATGCCGAGCCTTGCGGTCAGCACCCGTTTGCCGTCGGGCTGGCGCACGGCGTCGGCATAGCCACCGACGAAGTCGCGGCCGTCGAGGCTGTCGGCATCGGCCAGGCCGTTGCCGGTGCCGCCGGCCGGAAAGCCGTTGTCGTCGAGCCCGGCGACGGTGAACTGGAACAGCGCCGGATCGGACTCGTTGACCGGGAACGGGCTGCCGGGGCGGACGCGCACGAAGTTGCTGCCGGCGGCGATCTGCACGCGGTCGTCGTCGTCCAGCAGCACGGATGGCCTGAAGCTGTTGTCGGCGCCGATCGCGCGGCTGCGCCGGCCGTCG
>CAYPJK010000309.1:0-4294 GCA_964411025.1 uncultured Nevskia sp. | reverse complement strand
GCTGATAGAACGAGAAATCCTCGGACACCGTCTGCGGCGTCGATTCGATCAGGTTGGCATCGCCGGCCAGGCGCGCCAGCGTCGGCCGCATGCGGGCCGTCAGCGATGGATCGTTGTAGGTGACCGGATAGCTGTGGTCGACACCGATCTTCACTTCGGCGGTGGCACCCGTGGCTTCCGCCGTCCGGGTCGCCGTGCGACGCACCGCTTCCGCCAGCTGGGTGCGCGCTTCCGGGTTCAGGGCCCGCAAGGTGCCTTTCATCACCACCTGCTCGGGGATGATGTTGTTGCGCACGCCACCTTCGATCTTGCCGATGGTGACGATCGCCGCCCCCTGAGTGATGTCGATCTGGCGGCTGACCACGGTCTGCAGCGCATTGATGATCTGGGCGCTGGCAACGATCGGATCGACGCCGTTCCACGGGATCGCGCCGTGTGTCTGACGACCGGTGACGGTGATCGTCAGATCTTCGGACGAGGCCATCAGGCCGCCGGCGCGAAACGCCAGCTTGCCGCTTTCATACTCGGTCAGCACATGCAGGCCGAAGATCACGTCCGGCACTGGCGCCTGGCTGAGCACGCCTTCCTCGATCATCCGCCTGGCGCCGGCTTCCTCGCCCGGCGGCGGCCCTTCTTCGGCCGGCTGGAAGATCAGCTTCACGGTTCCCGGGAGCTGCGCACGCAGCTTCATCAGCACCTCGGCCGCGCCAAGCAGCATCGCCATGTGGGTGTCGTGGCCGCAGGCGTGCATCACCCCGACATTCTTTCCGTCGAAGGTCGACTTCACCGTCGACGCGAACGGCAGCTCGACTTCTTCGGTCACGGGCAGCCCGTCCATGTCGGCACGCAGCGCAACGACCGGGCCGGGCTTGCCGCCCTTCAGCACCGCGACCACGCCATGACCGGCAACGCCGGTCTGCACCGTGTAGCCCAGCGCCTGCAGGCGGCCGGCAATCCAGGCGCCGGTCTCGACTTCGCGGTTCGACAGCTCCGGATGCGCGTGCAGGTACCGGCGGGCGGTGATCACGTCCGCCATCACGCCATCGACCAGCGCGTCGGCCCGCTGCTGCAGACCGGCGTCAGCGGCCTGCACGGCTGCGCTCGCGAACAGGCCCAGCAGCAGCGCGGGGAACACCGAGGGGAAGCTTCATCGCAGCAGGTCCGGACCAGGAATGGCCCAGATTAGCGGCTGCCCGCCGCGAACGTCTGCAGCGCCTCGCCGGTCAGGCGGAAGATGCGCCATTCCTGCATCAGTCGGGCGCCAAGGCTTTCGTAGAAGCCGATCGCCGGCGCGTTCCAGTCGAGCACCGACCACTCCAGCCGACCGCAGCCGCGCGCCACGGCGACCTGCGCCAGCTGCCGCAGCAAGGCCTTGCCGTAACCCTTGCCGCGGTGGGCAGGTTCGACGAACAGGTCTTCCAGGTACAGGCCACGACGGCTCAGGAAGGTGGAGAAGTTGTGGAAGTACAGCGCGAAGCCGACCGGCTCGCCATCGGCGCGGGCGATCAGGCATTCGGCACCGGGCGTGCTGCCGAACAGCGCCGCCTGCAGGCTGGCCTCGGTCGCCACCACCTCGTGCGACAACTTTTCGTAGTCGGCCAGTGCGCGGATCAGATGCAGGATGGTCGGCACATCGGCCACCGTTGCCGGCGTGATCGACAGCATCGGAGCGTCCTCAGATTTCGACATGGAAGCCCAGCTCGACGACATCCTCGGGCGGCAGGCTGTAGAAGTCGGTCGCCCGGACCGCGTTATGGGCCATGAAGGCGAACAGGTGATCGCGCCACAGCGCCATGCCCGGCAGCGTGTCAGACGGGATCAGCGTCGCCCGGCCCAGGCAATAGGTGACGTCGTCGATGTCAATATCCAGGCCGAGCTGCTCGCTGAGGCGGAGTGCCACCGGGACGTTCGGGGTCTGCATGAAGCCGTAGCGGATCACCAGCCGGTAGATGCCGGGCGCGATGCCCCAGCCCCGCAGCCGGTCGATGGCCGGCACGCGCGGCTCGTCGACCGTCTGCACGGTCAGCAGCACGATGCGCTGGTTCAGCACGCGGTTGCGTTCGAGATGCCGCAACAGATAAGCCGGTGCGTGGTCACCGCCGGTCAGATAGACACCGGTGCCGGGAATCCGATGCGGCGGGTCGTGCTTGACGCGCCGCGCCAGCGCCTCGGTGCTGACCTCGCCTTCGGCGATCCGGAGCTGCAGCAGCTTGCGACCGCGGCTCCAGGTGGTCATCAAGGTGAAGATGCAGACCGCCATCAGCAGCGGCACCCAGCCACCGGCCATCACCTTCAGCAGGTTGGCACCGAAGAACGCAAGGTCGATGACGAGGAACAGCAGCGCCAGCGGCAGCACCAGCGCGGGATGCCAGTCATAGCGGCGGGCGACGAAGAACGCCAGCACCGTGGTCACCACCATGGTCGACGACACTGCGATGCCGTAAGCCGCCGCCAGATTCGTCGATGAACGGAACGACAGCACCAGCGAGATGCACAGCAGCATCAGCAGCCAGTTGACTGCCGGGATGTAGATCTGGCCCTGCTCGTCGCCGGATGTCTGGATGATGGTCAGGCGCGGCAGCTGGCCGAGTTGCACCAGCTGGCGGGTCAGCGAAAACGCGCCGGTGATCATTGCCTGCGACGCGATGATCGTCGCGAAGGTGGTCAGGCCGACCAGCGGGTAGGCCATCCAGCCGGGTGCCAGCTGGTAGAACGGGTTATGCAGGCCATCGCCGCCGTCGAGGATCAGCGCGCCCTGGCCGAAGTAGTTCAGCAGCAGGGCCGGCAGCACCAGCAGCAGCCAGGCGCGGCGGATCGGCGAACGCCCGAAATGCCCCATGTCGGCATACAGCGCCTCGGCGCCGGTGACGACCAGGAATACCGAACTGAGCACCAGAAAGCCGGTGCTGCCGTTGCGGACGAAGAAATCGATCGCATGGGTCGGTGACAGCGCCACCAGCACTGCCGGATTGCCGATCACGCCGTACACGCCGAGCGCGGCCAGCGTCAGGAACCAGAGCGTCATGCCAGGTCCGAACAGCGCGCCGATGCCGCCGGTACCCCGCCGCTGCATCAGGAAGATGCCGACGATGATCAGCACGGTCAGCGGCACCACCAGCCCATGCAAGGCCGGGGCTGCCACGCTCAGGCCCTCGATGGCCGACAGCACCGAGATCGCCGGGGTAATCGCACCATCGCCGTACAGCAGCGCTGCGCCGAACAGGCCCAGCAGCATCAGCAGGTAGCGCTGCGAGCCGCGCCGGGCGCGCCAGGGATTGAGCAGTGCGACCAGCGCGATGGTGCCGCCCTCGCCCTTGTTGTCGGCGCGCAGCACGATCGTCAGGTACTTCAGTGTCACCACCAGCATCAGCGCCCATGTGATGAGGCTGAGCACCCCGAGCACGTTGGCCGGCGTCGGCGCGATGCCGTGCTCGCCGTAAAAGCATTCCCGCAGCGCGTAGATCGGGCTGGTGCCGATATCGCCGTACACAACACCGAGCGCGGCAACGCTCAGGCTCAGTGTCTTGCGGTCGTGCATCGCCGGGGTGGGAAGGAGTGGCGCCGACCTTAGCTCAGCCGTTCAGGCCCAGCACATCGCGCATCGAATAAAGCCCCGCCGGCCGGCCGGCCAGCCATTCGGCCGCGCGCAGCGCGCCGCTCGCGAAGTTGGTACGGCTGCTGGCCCGATGGGAAATCTCCACCCGCTCGCCATCGCCGAGGAACAGCACCGTGTGATCGCCAACGACGTCGCCGCCACGCACCGTGGCGAAGCCGATGGTCTCCCGCTTGCGCGGGCCGATCTGGCCTTCGCGGCCGTAGATCGCATTGCTGCGCAGGTCGCGCTCGAGGCCGGCGGCGGCCGCTTCGCCGAAGGCCAGCGCGGTACCGCTTGGCGAATCGACCTTGTGACGGTGATGGGCTTCGACGATCTCGACGTCGTAGTCGTCACCCAGGGTGCGCGCCGCCAGCTCGACCAGCTTCAACGCGACGTTGACGCCGACCGAGTAGTTGGCCGCGATGCAGACCGGAATCTCGCGGGCAGCAGCCGCAATCGCGTCTTTCTGCTCCGGCGTGAAGCCGGTGGTGCCGATCACCATCGGCCGCCGTGCGGCAACACAGGCTTCCAGCGCCGCCAGCGTCGCGGCCGGGCCGGTGAAGTCGACCAGGACAGCGGTCGCCGCCAGTGCAGCGGGCAGCTGGTCGGTCAGCGCCACACCAGCCGGGGCGACGCCGATCAGCGTGCCGGCATCACTGCCGAGCGACGGATGGCCGCTGCGCTCGATGGCGGCGCCCA
>CAYPJK010000308.1:0-4301 GCA_964411025.1 uncultured Nevskia sp. | reverse complement strand
CGTTCGTAATCGCCCGCCCGGCGGCCGGCGACGCGGACATGGCCGGCCATGCCCAGCGCCGCACTCGGCGCCGGCGTGAAGCGGCGGTCGAGATCGCCGCGCTTGGCAGCAAACTCGCACAGCTCGCGCACGGCGACCACGGCGCTCATTGCCCGGCCCGGATTCGGCTCAGCGCGACCGGTCCAGCAGGTAGTCGATCGCCGCGCAGACCGCCGTGACCTGGGCGGCGATGCACTGCTCCGGCGTCGCCCGCGGGCTGTCCGGATAGACCTCGGTGGTGGTGCGGTAACGCGCCGTCGTGAGACCGGCGCACAGGCCGAGGGCGCGCAGCGGATAGCGGATGACGCCCGGCGATACCACCGGCGAGCCGATGATCCGGCCATCGTCATCGGCCGGGGCAATAGGCGTGACCCGGGCCACCGCGTCGATCACCGCCTGCTGGAACGCAGGCTCGGGTGCTTCGGTGTCATCGACCAGATAGAAGCCGTCCGGGATCACGCCGGGGCTGTGCAGCTTGCCGTCCCGGGCATTGCGCGCCGGGCCGAATTCGCTTTCGTCGCTGTCGGTGGTCTCGTGCAGATCGACGTGCAGCGCGACCTGCTCGCGAATCGGCGCGACCAGTCCCATCAGCGCCAACGCTTCCTGCGCCGTCCCGCCGTCGCGGAACGCGCGATTGGGATCGACTGCATGGATGTTCCAGCGCTGGATCGTCTCGTAGGCCCAGGGGCTGATGCAGGGCGCGATCAGCCAGTTGATGCGCCCGGCATAGGCCGCCGCGTGCCGTTCGGCGAAGCGCAGCGCGCCGTGCACGCCGCTGGTCTCGTAGCCGTGGACGCCGCCGGTGACCAGCACGGCCGGCCGCTGCGGATACCAGTCGCGATTGCGGACGGCGAACAGCGGGTAGCGCGCCGGATCGTGATCGAGCCGGCCGTATTCGATGACCTCGTGACCGGCGCGCAGCCGCTCGATCACCGGCAGCACATCGTCCGCATAGCGTCGCTGGATGCGCTGCTGCGCCCGCCATGCCGCGATCTCGCGGGGCCCCCAGGGGGTGCCAGGCGTGCCGATGGGATAGGGATTCGGGGCCGTCATTGCCGTGCTCGTCGGGGGTGGAACCCACAGACGGTAGCACCGCCCGGCGCGCTGCCGGGCGGCGTCGATCACGGCACCGGCGCGTCCCGGAGAATCAGCGCGCAGCCGGTGCGGCGGCGGCCTGTTCGGCCGTTGCCGCCAGCGCCCAGTGACCGCCCTGTTCAAGGTAATGGGCAACCCCGATCGCGCCGGCTACCTTGAAACCCTTGGCGGCCAGCAGATCGCCGGCCGCTCCGGCGCGGCCGGCGTGGTTCGACACGGTGACCAGTGCGCGGTCCTTCGGAATGAACTTCAGGCTGTCGGCCAGCTCGCCGGCCTGGATGTTGAGGAAGACCGGAAAGCGGCCCTTGCTGGCCACTTCGTCCGGCCGGCGCACGTCGATCAGCAGCAACTGGTCCGGCCGCGCCAGCAGTGCATCCAGCTGGCTGCGATCGAGCCGCTGCACCTTGTACTTCCAGGCCGGTTCGGCCTGTGCGGCGGCCTGCACGGCGGAGGCCTGCGGCGACGCCGCCCACAGGGACGGCGATGCCAGCGTGGCCGCAGCGGAAAGCCAGACAGCCAGAGACGGAAGATGACGGTTCATCGCAAAAGGTCCTTGTGGTTCAGAGTACGGCGGGATGGAAGATGACGGGGTGCTGTGCTCAGGCCGCCACGGCGCTATCGAAACCGTCGTCGTCGAGCTTGTCGCCGAGGTGGCCGTGCTTCTTCAGCAGCGTGCGCATGACGTTGCGGGAGATGCCGAGCGCCTGCGCCGCGCGCACCTGGTTGTAGCGGCTGTGGCGGAACGCTTCGTCGACGATGAGCCGCTCCAGCTCGTTGAACAGGTTGTCGCCGGATTCGGACAACAGGGCCCGCGTTGCCTCGGCGATCTGCTCGCGCGGCGACGGCCGTGTCGACGGCGCCCCGTGCGGCGAACTGGCCGCAACGCTGTTGAGCTTCAGGTGCTCCGGGCGGATCTCGCCCTTGTCGGCAACCAGCAGCGCGAAGTGGATGACGTTCTCCACTTCGCGGATATTGCCGGGCCAGACATAGCGTTCCAGCGCCCGCCGCGTGGCCTCGGTGAACTCCGGCCGCCGGGTCTTCAGGCGCTGGCTGTAGACATTCAGGAAATGGCTGGCCAGCGGCAGGATGTCGCCCGGGCGCTCGCGCAGCGGCGGCAGGCGTACCTGGGCGATGTTCAGGCGGTAGAACAGATCGAGCCGGAAATGGCCAGCGGCCACGGCATCGCCGAGATCGACATTGGTGGCGGCCACCAGGCGGATGTCGACCGGCGTCGACTTGCGCGAACCGAGCCGCACCACTTCGCGCTCCTGCAGCACGCGCAGCAGCTTCACCTGCAGCGCCAGCGGCAGGTCGCCGATCTCGTCGAGGAACAGCGTGCCGCCGTTGGCCGCCTCGAACCAGCCTTCACGGCGACGGCTGGCGCCGGTGAACGCACCGATCTCGTGGCCGAACAGTTCGCTGTCGGCCAGCTGCTCGCTGATCGCGCCGCAGTTCACCGCGACGAACGGCCCGTGCCGGCCGCTGCGTTCGTGGATGTGGCGCGCCACCAGCTCCTTGCCGGTACCGGTCTCGCCGATGATCAGCACCGGCGCTTCGCTGGGCGCGATCTGCTCCAGCTGCTGCAGGATGGCCTGCGACACAGGATCGACGAAGACCAGCGCCTTGGCGCGGATGGTCACCGTCTCGGCATTGCTGCCGGTGAGCTTGAGAATCTTCGGCTCGGCAAAGTACGACTCGCTCATGGTCCCGCTCTCCCTGGTGACACAGCCCAACCCGGCTTGACGGCGGCGGACTCTACGTCCGACCGCTGCGCATAAAGAAAGAATTCGGAATCCACTGTTCCGGAGACAATGCAACAGCGGGCTGCATGACGGGCACTCCCGATGCCGGCGCAGACCGCTTGACAACTGGATTATCCAGCAGCGCCGCGCGCGGCAATGGATACATTTCGCATTTGCTTAGTCGGCACGGCGACCAGCGATTTTCGTATTTGCTTGTTCTATCAGGCACTTCTCGATGAGTGTTCGGGCAACGGCGACGCAGCCGCTGCCGTCTCCGCAGGCGCAACCACCGTGCCTCAGCCCACCGATGAAAGCGGCGCGCTGCTGGAATTTCAACAGTCCACTGCTGCGGATTGCTGTGATGCCAGCATGGCCACACGCATGACTTGGCAATCATATTGATCGCCGTCAATGATAAATCCATCCGCCGTCAATCACTTGAACCGGACGACGACTCCATTCCAGATACTGGCATGGCCTGTGCCCTCCAATCTGGCGTGACGGCTCGGTGCACCCGGGTCTGCCACTGCCGCCACGCCGGCGGTTCCCGTCGAATCCGAGCCCGAAGTCCCGTGAACTACACCGCCTATCCCGAACCCCGAAAGAATCTTGCCGGCCTCGCGGCCGTGGTCGGCCTGCATCTGGTGGTGGCCTATGCGCTGGCGACCGGCCTTGCGCACAAGGTGGTCGACGTGTTGAAGGCGCCGCTGACGGTCAGCGTGATCGAGGAGATCAAACCGCTGCCGCCGCCACCACCACCGAAGCAGGTGCGCGTGCAGCCGCAGACGCCACCGCCGCCGTCGTACGTGCCACCGGCCGAGGTGGTGGTCGAAGCGCCCGTACAGACCGCGACCATCACCAGCAGCCCGGAACCGGTACCGGAGCCGCCGCCGGCCGCACCGGCCGTGCCGGTGCCGGCGCCGATCGTCAACGCCGCCGTGGCCTGCCCGAACTCCGATCAGGTGCGCGCCCGCGTGCCGTACCCGACGCAGGCCGAGCGCATGGGCCTGTCCGGCAAGGTCCTGGTGGAGTTCACCGTCGGCGCCGATGGCAGCGTCCGCGATGTCACTGCGATCAGCAGCAGCAACTCGATCTTCACCAGCACGGCCACGCGCGCGGTGGCCGAGTTCCGCTGCAACGGCCAGGGCCGCGATGTCCGCGTGCGCGTGCCCTTCGCCTTCAACTTCGGCTGAGCGTTCCGCTACAGCCGCCACGGCTTCCCCGCCCCCTCCCGAGAGAAAAGACCATGATCCACTCCCGCACTTCCCGAACCCTGGTCGCCGCGCTGCTGCTGGGCCTGGCGTCCACCACCTTGCAGGCCCAGGACGCCGCCACGGCCGATATCGCCGCACCCGTGGCGACCGACAGCAGCGCCGCGGCCAGCGCCGCCCCCGCCGACACCGCAGCGGCCGCTGCACTGACGGC
>CAYPJK010000307.1:0-4347 GCA_964411025.1 uncultured Nevskia sp. | reverse complement strand
GGAAATCTTGTCGCCCTGCCGCAGCGCATGCACGAGATACAGGGCGTCGATCGCCATCCAGCGAAACGGCAGCGTCCACCACGCGCCGTGCAGGATGTAGTCCGGGTCTTTCGGGCTGCTGGCAAAACGGTGGTGCAGGATGTGCCCCCAGCGAAACAGGCGCAGATCCACGTACGGCGTGATCATGAACACCGCGCTCTGGCCGATGACATCGTTCAGCCGGGTGTGGGTACTGATGCTGCGATGCAAGGAATCGTGCACGACCGTGAATGTCAGGTAGCCGATCGTGCCGTTGATCAGCAGTCCGGCCCACAGCGGGATGACGCCGTTGACGGCCAGCACGATCGAAGCCACGTAGACGCCGGTCATGACCAGCCAGGTGAGCACGGTTGGCCAGGCGATGGCCGGCGGCATCGTGAGCGTCTTGAGCCGGGCGGCATGCGCCGGTTCGAGGTTGGCGGCGATCTGGTTCGGAACTGCGATGGGCACGGCGCGCTCCTCCTCTTCTGATGGTGATCGAGCTGACGGCTTGTGCCGGCAGCATCGATGCCGAACGGCAGGGCGATGACCGGCGGCCGTTAGTGTGCGTCGGGCGCAGCGGTTTGCGTAAGGGGTATACGCATTCGCACCGATGGCGCGACCAGTACGGAGGGGTCGCCGCCCTATTCGCTTTCGGGCCGGCGGTGCCGGCGTGACTCGCGCGTCCGCCTATTCGCAGGGGATGCCCCGGTTGAGCCGCAGGTTCAGGCCGTTTCGGCTGCGTGCGCGGCGATTACGGCACTACTTGCGCCGCTGCTTCGCAAACGCTTCGCAGGGGTCCGGCCGGCTCTGCGGCGGGACAACGTGGACCACGTCGAATTCGACCGCGTCGGTGCCGGCGGCGCCCTCGACGAAGCCGTGGCTCTCGCTGCGTCGGGCAACCGCTTCCGGCAGCCAGCGGATCACGCCGACATCGCGGCGCACGTGGCCGTTGCCGGCGATCAGCACGGCGTCCGGGCTGTGTGCCAACGCATCGAGCACGGTTTTCGCCATCCAGACATCGCGCGCCAGCTGCGCGCCAATCATCGTCCGGGCGGTCGCTTCTGGCAGCAGGTTGCAGTGGCCCTGCATGACCGAGGTCAGCTGCGCGGCCTCGATGTCCGGCGGCAGCGGCGCGTCGAGATGGAACTGCCGCAGGGTCGCGGCATCGAGCGCGCTGGCCAGGCCGCCGCGCATGGCGCGAGCAGCGTCGTCGCGCGACACGTTGGCGGCCAGCAGCGGCAGCTTCCGGTCCAGCGCGAACTGGATCAGCGGCCGGTACAGCGGCCAGTCCCAGTCGGCCCGGCCGGCCTTGGCGATCAGGCAATCGGCATCCGCGCAGGTTTTCAGCGCGGCGTCCAGCAGCGGCTGGTGCTCGCGATCGAACTGTTCCATGACCAGCGCCGGACGCAGCCCGGCGTCGACCCGGGCGCGCAGCAGCTCCAGGCGCGCGGCGTGGCCGGCGGCGTTGTCATGCACTTCGCCGAGCATCAGCACCGAGGCCGGGCCCGCACGTGCCGGCAGGGCGGTGACGGCGAGCAGCAGGGCGGCGAGCAGCGCGTGTCGCATCAGGCGGGCATCCGATTTTCGTGGCCAAGTCAATACCTTAGCAGCCGAACAAGGGCGCGAGGCAGGGGATTTCCGGGCGCTTCCAGCGGACCGGAAAGCCGCATTAGACCGCGTGAATGGCGCGTTTCATGCACGGAATGCAGTCAAAACGCGTCCAAACTGCTAGCCTTTCACTACCCGCGTTGTTCCACCTGCCGCCGCGTGTCGGTTCGTTAAGGAGTTATCGAGTGAAGATCAAAGGCTTGAGTCTGTGCTGCGCCGCGCTGCTGATGCTGACCGCGTGCAAGGGCAAGGAAGAAGCAGCCCCGGCTGCGCCGGTTGCGGCCGAAGCCGCTCCGGCTGCTCCGGCCGAAGCCGCCCCGGCTGCGGAAGCCGCGCCGGCCGAAGCCGCGCCGGCCGCTGCCGAAGCTGCTCCGGAAGAGAAGAAGGAAGGCGCCCCGCAGCGCTAAGTCGTGCCCCGACTGCAGGTTCCTGCAGTTGGAAACGCGTCGGTGATGCACGCGTCGACGCCGCTGCATCGACGCCTCGGCACCGCCCGGCCTGAACGCCGGGCGGTGCCGCTTTCGTTTGGGCCTCTGAATTAGGGCCTACGCGATGCCCCAGCTGCTGGCGGACATCGGCGGAACCCACGCCCGCTTCGCACTGACCGACAACGGTCGCGGCATCGCCGCCGTGCAGGTGCTGCGCTGCGCCGAGCACCCGAGTCTGGATGCGGCGATCCGCCACTATCTCGCCGCCCAGGGCGAGCCGACGGTGACGGCCGCCGCGATTGCGATCGCCACACCGGTCGCCGCCGATGCGGTGCGAATGACCAACCATCACTGGGCGTTCTCGATCGATGCCACCCGCCGTGCGCTGGGCGTCGAAACGCTGCTGGTCCTCAACGATTTCACCGCGCTGGCGCTGGCACTGCCGCTGCTGGGCGACGCCGAACTGGTGGCGATCGGCCGCGGCACGCGGCGGACGCAGGCGCCGATCGGTGTCGTCGGCCCCGGCACCGGTCTCGGGGTCTCCGGCCTGGTCCGCTGCGGCGACCGCTGGCAGCCGCTGGCCAGCGAGGGCGGCCATTGCAGCTTTGCGCCGGTCGACGCCCGCGAAGCGGCGATCCTGCAGGTGGTCGGTCGCAGCTTTCCACATGTCTCGGCCGAACGGCTGATCTCCGGCCCCGGCCTGGTGCTGATCGTTGACGCATTGCGCGACATCCACGGCTTGCCGGCTGCATCGCAGCTGACCCCGGCCGAGATCGGAGCAGCCGCACAGGCCGGCAGCTGCGCGGTCTGCGTGGAAGCGGCGCAGGCCTTCAGCGGCATGCTCGGCAGCTTCGCCGGCAATCTGGCGCTGACACTCGGCGCATTCGGCGGCATCTATCTCGGCGGCGGCGTGATCGCCGGCCTTGGCACTGCTTTCGACCGGCCGTTCTTCCGCGCCCGTTTCGAGGCCAAGGGCCGCTTTGCCGACTACCTCGCCGGCATCGCGACGGTGCAGATCACCGCGGCCCATCCGGCGCTGCGCGGTGCCGCGGCGGCGCTGGCCGACCGGCTGCGCGCCGATCGCGATCGCCGCTGACGCCCAGCCCGCTCGCCGTCAGCTGAGTCAGTCAACGCTTGTACGCCACTTGGCGCAGGCCAGTACCTTGGCGTATGGTCCGCCCGCGAGCCGTGATTCCCGCGCGGTCGCGCTGCCCTTCCCCGGAGAATCCGCGTGCTGCCATTTTCGCTCAAGGTTTTGTTTTTCAAGTTTTTTCAGCTTTTGCTGAAGTGGTCGACGAAAATCCTGACCTTCCGCACGCCGGAGCTGTTCAGCGGCCCGGGCTCGTCGCTGCAGCTGTGCGAGCACATCGCCACGCGCACCGGCGTGAAGAATCTGCTGATCGTCACCGACGCGATGCTGGTCAAGATCGGCCTGCTGACGCCGTTGCAGGAAAAGCTCACCGCGCTCGGCGTGCGCTGGGTGGTCTATGACGGCGTGCAGCCGAATCCGACGATCGAGCAGATCGAAACCGGCCTGGCGCTGCTGAAGAAGGAAGGCTGCACGGCGATCCTGGCGATCGGCGGCGGTTCGTCGATCGACGCCGCCAAGGTCATCGCCGCCCGCGCCCGCAATCCGCACAAGATCGTCCACATGGCCGGCCTGATGCGGGTGATCTTCCGGCCGATGCCGCTGTATGCGGTGCCGACCACCGCCGGTACCGGCTCGGAAGTGACGATCGCCGCCGTGGTGTCCGATCCCTCGACGACCCGCAAGTTCGCGATCATGGACCCGAAGCTGGTGCCGGTTGGCGCCTGCCTCGATGGCGCGCTGATGACCGGCCTGCCCGCTCCGATCACCGCCGCCACCGGCATGGATGCGCTGACCCATGCGGTGGAGGCCTACATCTCCCGCAACCACACGCCGATGACCGACGCCGAAGCGCTGGAAGCGACCCGGCTGATCATGCAGAACCTCGCCACGGCGGTCCGCGACGGCGGCAACGTCGACGCGCGCCAGAACATGGCGGTGGCCTCGTTCAAGGCCGGTGTGGCGTTCACCACTGCCGGCGTCGGCTATGTGCACGCGATCGCCCACAACTTCGGCGCCTACTACCACCTGCCGCACGGGCTGGCCAACGCCATCATCCTGCCGTACGTGCTGGATTTCTCGAAGCCGGAATGTGCGGACCGCCTGGCCCAGCTGGCCGAGGTCAGCGGACTGAAAATGGGCGGGGAGACGCCGCTGCAACTGGCCGACAAGTTCATCGCCCACGTCCGTGCGCTGAACGCC
>CAYPJK010000306.1:0-4365 GCA_964411025.1 uncultured Nevskia sp. | reverse complement strand
GCCGTGAGCTTCCTGCCGAAGCTGAAGATCGAGATCGCGGTGCGTGACGACCTGGTCGACGCGACGATCGACGCCATCACCAAGGCCGCGCATACCGGCAAGATCGGCGACGGCAAGGTGTTCGTGGCCGAGCTGGAGCAGGTGCTGCGCATCCGTACCGGTGAAACCGGCCCGGACGCGATCTGACGCTGCGGGCGGCGCCTCACGCGCTGCCACAAAAAAGGCGGAAGGTCGCTCGACCTACCGCCTTTTTCGTTGCGCCGCTGCCGTTCAGCGACGGCTGCGGCGCGCTTTCCGGATCAGGCCGGCGCGAAGCAGTAGCAGCAGATCTTGTTGCCGTCCGGATCGCGCACATAGGCGGCGTATGCCGTCGGGGTGAACGAACGCGGGCCCGGCGCGCCTTCGTCCTTGCCGCCATGGGCAAGCGCAATTTCGTGGAACTTGTGCACCGCTGCCCGCGACGGCGCAGCGAAGCTGATCGTGCCGCCGTTCGCGTAGGTCGCCGGCAGGCCGTTGCCCGGCTTGGTGATCATGAACAGATCGGAATCCGCTGCGCCGGAACTCCACAGCGATGCTGCGTCGAAGTTCATGACGCGCTTCAGGCCCATCGTCTCGAGGACGGCGTCATAGAACTTGCGGCCGCGCTCGACATCATTGGTGCCAACGACCACGTGCGTGAAAATACCCATTGTGAATTCTCCTCGGAGTAGGGGTTTTGTAGACATTGGGCACCGGGTTCCACAGCCGACGGAACCGGTGCCTAGACGCACTCTGGAGCAGTCACCGGCGCTGCACAAGATGTGCGGATTCGCGCCAGCACAGCCCGTTCGCGAGGCCACTTCTGACACAACCGGCGCTTCGAAACCGCCGTTGAAACGCCGGGATTAGATGAACTGCACCGGTCGTGCGATTCGGCTCCAGCGGCGGGACACAAGCCAGGAAAAGCCGCGCGCGGACGCTGCCGACCACAAAAGCGGTCAGGGTTCCAATCGAAGTGGAGAAGGACGTTGAAGCAGGCCGGACACGTTGTGGAACCCAGTGTCGGGCTGTGGAGAGGCCGCCGGGGTGGCGGCCCTCGTGATGGTCGGGGCGACAGGATTCGAACCTACGACCTCTTGCTCCCGAAGCAAGCGCTCTACCAAGCTGAGCTACGCCCCGCAAACTGCGGTTTTGCTGCTGGATCTAGCTGTCTCGCCGAAGGCAGAAATCAACCAGTTCCATGAGCGCTTTCTTGTGCGGAGTTTCGGGCAAACCCTGCAGCGCTGCGTGTGCCGAGTAGCTGTACTGCCCGGCGAGGGCGCGACTATACGGGATCGCTCCGGTGGCTTCAACCGTTTCGAGCACATCTTTGATGCGCTCGACGCGACCGTTGGCAATGGCATCGCGAATCAGCGAACGCTGGGCTTCATTGCCGTTCCGCATTGCATACAGCAGCGGCAAAGTCGGCTTGCCTTCGGCCAGATCGGTGCCCAGATTCTTGCCGCTCACTTCGGGATCGGCGGTGTAGTCGAGCAGGTCGTCGATCAGCTGGTAGGTCATCCCGAAGTCATGGCCGAACTGCCCGTAGATCGCCTGCTGCTCAGGCGGCAGATCCGCCGCGATCGCACCGAGCGTCGCCGCCGCACGGAACAGCTGCGCGGTCTTCAGCTCGATCACGCGCAGATAGCGGGCTTCGGTGATGTCCGGGTCGTTGCAGTTCATCAACTGCAGCACCTCGCCTTCGGCGATGGCATTGGTGGTGTCCGCCATCGTCCGCATCACCGCCATGCGGTCGCTTTCCACCATCAGCTGGAAGCTGCGCGAATAGAGGAAATCGCCGGACAGCACCGCGCCGGCATTGCCCCAGACCGCGTTGGCCGTCTTGCGCCCACGGCGGCGATCGGAGTGATCGACGACATCGTCATGCAGCAACGTGGCGGTGTGGATGAACTCGATCACCACGGCAAGCAGATTCGGCAGCTCGCCACGGGCGCCGAGCGCGCGGGCGACCAGCAGCAGAAGCGCTGGCCGCAGTCGCTTGCCACCGGCGGCGATGATGTAGCCGCCGATCTCGTTGATCAGCGGCACTTCGGACGCCAGCCGCCGCCGGATCAGCGCATCGACAGCGCGCATGTCCTCGTCGATCGGAGACAGCAAGGCGCTCAGTTCGGCGGACCGCCCCTTGCCCGAGGACAGCTGGGGAACGGCGGCCGCCACGGCAGCCAGGCCGCCGGCGGAAAACACGGAATCCACGGGATTGATGGTCAAGGAGAGAGCAGTCTGGAAGCGATGCGCCGGCATCAAGCCGGCTGATCGTCACCGCAAGCGGCGACGCCGGATTCTATCAGCCTGAAAACAGCGCAGCCGCTGGCCGGGTCAAGCGCCGGCTTCGGTCACCAGGTCCTTGATCGGCACCGATTCATCGGCCAGTCGCTCCGGGGGCAGCACGGCCCGTGCCGCCACCAGCTTCTTCATCATGCCGAAGTCGCGCAGCTGGCTGACCGCATCGGCCGCGATCACCTTGCCCTGCTTCAGGTAGAACGCCGAGAACGCGCGGCCGGCGGTGGAACCGCGCACCACCAGCTGGTCGTATCCGGCCGACAGCCCGCACATCTGCAGTTTCAGTTCGTACTGGTCGGACCAGAACCACGGCAGCTCGTCGTAGGCCTTGGGCTGGCCCATGATCGCGCGCGCCGCATAGCGTGCCTGCTCCATCGCATTGGGAACCGACTCCAGCCGCACGCGGCCGCCCAGCAGCGCACTCGGCCGATTGGCGCAGTCGCCTGCGGCGTAGATGTCAGGGTCCGACGTCTGGCCGTGCTCGTCGACGACGATGCCGTTGTCGACCGTCAGGCCGGCCGCCACGGCGAGCTCGCAATTCGGGATCAGGCCGATCCCGACGATCACTGCATCGGCATTGATGATGCTGCCGTCGACCAGCTTGACACCGCTGACCGCGCCCTCGCCGACCAGCGCGGCGATCTGCACGCCGAGCCGGATATCGACGCCTTCCTCGCGATGCACGCGGGTGTAGAACTCGGAAATCTCCGGCGCGGTGACGCGTGCCAGCACGCGCGGCGCCGATTCCAGCACGGTCACCGACAGGCCTTTCTTGACGGCGACGGCGGCGATCTCCAGACCGATGTAACCACCGCCGATGATCACCAGGCTGCGGCCTTCGACCAGCTGCTCGCGAATCGCGGCAGCGTCGGCCACCGAGCGCAGCGACAGCACGTTGCCGAGATCGGCACCGGGAATCGGCAGCGGACGCGCACGTCCGCCCGTGGTCAGCGCCAGCTTCGTGTAGGTCAGCGTCTGGCCGTCGGACAGCGTGACGGTGTGGGCGTCGGGATCGATCGCGGTGGCCGACACGCCGCCGATGAATTCGATCTGGTTCTTCTCGTGCACCGCTGCCGAGCGGATCGGCAGCTGGTCGGCCGTGACCGTGCCGGTGAGGAAGCCCTTCGACAGCGGCGGCCGCTTGTACGGCAGCTCGGCCTCATCGCCGATGATCACCACGCGGCCAGGGAAGCCCAGCGTCCGCAGCTCGGCAGCAAATTCGCTGCCGGCCTGTCCGCCACCGATGATGGCCACGGTCGAATCGGCATTCATCGGAAGCCTCCGGACAGGCGCGAGGCGGAGGCAGCAGCGTATCGGTTCATCAGGCGGTCACCGTGTCAGGAACGGCGCGCATGTTAGCAATCCGGTCCGGCCAGCGCCCCGACTCATGGACGGGTCGCTGGCCGGTCGCCACCATTCAGAACTGGTAGCGCAGGAAGAAGCCGATGTTGTCGCGGTCGCGAATCTGGTTGTTCGCACCGCCGCGCGTGTACATGTTGTAGGTGATGGTCAGCGAGGTCGACTTCTCGTAGCGGATCTCGAACAGCGAGTTCAGCTGGATGCGACCTTCGACGAAGTTGGCACCCGGCCCCGGCGAGTTGTTGTAGACATCGTGCTGGAAGATGAACAGCGGCTGGATCGAGATGCCTGGCAGCACCGATTCATAGCTGATGCGGCCAACCACGCGATAGCCGCCGGCCAGCGAGTGCGCGAACTGGTTGCGCGACGCCTGGAACGGATTGAAGCGCAGGCCGTCGCCGCCGATCGAGCATGCCGGGTTTGTCGAGCAGGCCAGGCGCGAGCCGTCGGCGCCCGAACCGTCGGCACCGGCCGAGGCGTGGGTATAGGCGGCACCAGGACCTTCGATCTGCAGCTGATCGAACTTCGGCAGATTCAGCACATGGGTGGCCGCAACCTCGTAGAGCAGGATGACTTGGTCGGCACCGATCCAGTTCTCCGTCGCGCTGAGCACGCGAGTGGCGCCGAAGGCGTACTGCATGACCTTGCCCGGGATCCAGCCACGGATGTACTCGTTCGGTGCGTTCT
>CAYPJK010000305.1:0-4373 GCA_964411025.1 uncultured Nevskia sp. | reverse complement strand
CGAAGGACTGTCGCAGACCGCGCTGCTGGCCGGCTGCTACGGCGTGGTTGCGGCATTCGGGCTGGCACGCGGCTTCCAGGCCCCGGCGGTCAGCGCGCTGCGCGGCTTTCTGGTGCCGCGCGAGCTGTACGCCAATGCCAGCGCCTGGAGCAGTTCCGCTGGCCAGGCCGGATCGATCCTCGGCCCGGTGATCGGCGGCTTTCTCTATGCCGGTGCCGGCCTGACGCGCAGCCTGGTCGTGGTCTGCGCGCTGCTGCTGCTGCAATCGCTCCTGTATCTGCGGATCCGGCCGCGCCCGCCGGTCGCGGTGGCGCACGGCGAATCGGTCTGGCAGAGCCTGGGTGAAGGCCTGCGCTTCGTCTGGCGCTCGAAGATCATCCTGTACTCGATCTCGCTGGACCTGTTCTCGGTGCTGTTCGGCGGCGTGGTGGCGGTGCTGCCGGTGTTCGCCGAGGACGTGCTGAAGATCGGCGCCGGCGGTCTCGGCATCCTGCGTGCCGCGCCGGCGATCGGGGCGCTGGTCACCGTGCTGCTGCTGACCCGTTACCCGCCGATGCGCCATGCCTGGCGCAACCTGCTGATCGCGGTCGCCGGCTTCGGGCTGTCGATCCTGGTGTTCGGCCTGTCGCGCACGCTGTGGCTGTCGGCGCTGGCCCTGTGCGCCAGCGGCGCCTTCGATTCGATCAGCGTGGTGATCCGCAGCACCATCCTGCAGATGATGCCGCCGGATCACCTGCGTGGCCGAGTGCTGTCGGTCAACAGCATCTTCATCAGCACGTCCAACGAACTCGGCGCCTTCCAGGCCGGCACCTCGGCCGCCGTGTTCGGCGCCACCCGCTCGGTGCTGATCGGCAGTGGCCTGACCCTGGCGATCGTGGTCTGGGTCTGGCGCCGCTCGGGCGAACTGCTGCGGCTGCGGCTGGACCGCGACGCGCGCGACGGCTGAACGCTCAGGCGGCCGGCGGCAGGGTCAGCACGGCCAGTGTGCCCGGCGCGCCGTCGAACAGCCGGGCGTCGCCGCGATGCAGGCGGGCGATGCCGCGCACCAGGCTCAGGCCCAGGCCGTAGCCGGGGCTGTTGCGGCTGGTGTCGAGCCGTACCAGGCGGTCGAACACGCGTTCGCGCTGCTCCGCCGGAACGCCCGGGCCCTGGTCGCGGACGGCGATCTGCAGCTGGCCCTGCACCTGCTCCAGCGTGACGGCGATCGCGGCGCCGTCCGGCGAGAATTTCACGGCGTTGTCGAGCAGATTGCAGACCGCCTGGAACAGCAGATCGCGATCGCCGTCGACGGCGCCGCCGTCGGTAGCCGGCAGGCCGATCGACAGCGACACGCTGATGTCGCGTTCGCTGGCCAGCGCCTCGTAGAGGCTCACCGCGTCATCGACCAGCGGCCGCAGGTCGATGCGCTGGAAGCCGCTGCGCAGTACGCCCGATTCGATGGTCGCCAGCCGCAGCAGCGAGGCGAACACGGTCAGCACCCGGTCGACTTCGCTGCACAGCTCGTCGAGCAGGTCCTGCTGGGCGATCGGATCGATGGGCACCGCCAGCCGCGCCATCTCGATGCGGTTGCGCATCCGCGCCAGCGGTGAGCGCAGGTCGTGGGCGATGCTGTCGGTGGCGTGCTTGACGGAGGCCATCAGCTCGCCGATCCGGTCGAGCATCTCGTTCAGCGTCGCGCTCAGGCGGTCGAACTCGTCGTTGCTGCCGCGCAGCGGCACGCGCTGGCCGAGATCGCCGTCGATGATCCGCACCGCCGTGTGGTTGATGATGTCGAGGTTGCCGAGCGTCATCCGGCTCGACAGCGCGCCGGCCAGCAGGCCGAGCAGCACGGTCACCGCGAAGCCCAGGCTGGTCGCGCGCTGCAGCGCGTTCACGAAAGCGATGATCTCGTGGTTGTCGAAGCCCACCGCCAGCCGGCTGCCGTCGATCAGGCGGACGATGCGCAGCCGCAAGGTGGCGTCGGCGGCACGGTGCAGGGTTGGCAGTTCGTACCAGCCGGCGCGCGTCGCCGCCTGCGTCGGCATCGCGGAGAGATTGCCTGCCAGCCACTGGCCATCTTCGTTGACCAGCAGATAGGCCTGACGGCCATCCGGGTTCTCCGCCAGCCGGCGGCTGATCAGCATCTGCACGCCACGCCGGCCATCGACACCGAACTCCGCTTCCAGAATGCGGATCTCGTCGAGCACGGTGTCATCGAGATGCGCCTGCATGAAGCCTTCGGCGAGCCAGCACAGCACCAGGATCATCAGTCCCGACAGGCCGACGGTGATGCCGGTGTTGACCAGCACCACGCGCGCCGACAGCGAGCGCAGCCACGGCAGCCGGCGCACGGTCATCCGGTGCCGCTCAGAAAGTCGCCGCGACCGCTTCCGGCTCGCGCAGGCAATAGCCGGCGCCGCGCACGGTATGGATCAGCGGTTTGGCGTGGTCGCGGTCGATCTTGGCGCGCAGCCGCGACACGTGGACGTCGATGACGTTGGTCTGGGGATCGAAGTGATAGTCCCAGACCGACTCCAGGATCATCGTCCGCGTCACCACCTGACCGGCGT
Source organism: uncultured Nevskia sp. (assembly GCA_964411025.1). Taxonomy (GTDB): domain Bacteria; phylum Pseudomonadota; class Gammaproteobacteria; order Nevskiales; family Nevskiaceae; genus Nevskia. The sequence continues at coordinate 1,824 of CAYPJK010000305.1, read as the reverse complement.
GGCGCATCAGGAATTCCAGCAGGCGGAACTCCTGCGGCTTCAGATCGATCAGCTGGCCGGCGCGGCGCACCTGGCGCGACAGCGGGTCCAGCTCCAGGTTGCTGACCCGGAGCCGGGTCACGGTGATCGCGCCGTGGCTGGGCTGGGCCCGGCGGACGATCGCTTCCAGCCGCGCCAGCAGTTCCTGGAACACGAACGGCTTGACCAGATAGTCGTCGCCGCCGGCACGCAGGCCGCGGATGCGTTCGTCGACATCGTCGAGCGCCGACAGGATCATCACCGGCGTCTGCCGGCCGGTGGCGCGCAGCACGCCGATCACCGCCAGCCCGTCCATCAGCGGCAGCAGCCGGTCGACGATCAGCGCGTCATAGGTTTCGCTGGACGCCAGGAACAGCCCGTCGCGGCCGGTGGCTGCGTGGTCGGCGACATGGCCGGCCTCGGACAAGGCCTTGACCAGATAGCTGGCCATCTGCAGATCGTCCTCGATCAGCAGGAAGCGCATGACGGGACTCCGCAATGGCGGTAGGGAAGGGTCAATTCGGACATCGCGTTGGGCATCGGAACTCTCGGCGGCCTGAAGATGCCTCGGCACTCTGACGCGCGCCGGATGGCGGCAAGCTTTCCGGTTCATTAACAGTGATTCATCTTGCGGCAATCCGCACGCCACGCGCGAACTGTCACGGTACGGCTCCCTCCGACAGGCCAGAGCGACATGTCACCCCCCGGACCTTCCCCTGCAAGCCCTTCGGCCACTGGCCGGCGCGGCATCTGGCCGGCGCTGTGGCCCGGAATCATCGCCGGCCTGCTGGCGACCGGCGCGCTCCCGGCGACCGGGGCCGCCGATGCGGTCGTGGCCGAGCCGGTGCCGGCGGGCGCCGAATCGGTCGAACTGGTCGCGGATGCCGGTCTCGATCTGGCGGCCATCGTCGACGCCGCGCTGGCCCGCGATCCGGCGGCGGTGGTGGTCGACGCACGGCGCGAGGAAGCGCGGCTGCTCGAAGCGCGCGCCGGCAGCCTGCTGGCCGGCGACGTCGCGCTGGGCCTGCGCTGGCAGGACAGCGGCCCGCTCGGCCGCAGCGGCATCCGCGAAACCGAAGGCGGCGTCGAGCTGCCGATCTGGCGGCTTGGCCAGCGCGAGGCGGCCACGCGGGTCGCTGCCGGCAGCCGCGCCCAGCGCGATGCCGAGGGCCAGAGCCGTGAACTGCGGGTGGCCGGCGACGTCCGCGAGGCGCTGTGGGCGGTGGCCATCGCCCGGGTCCGGGTCGCAGTCGCCAATGAGGCACTCGACGCCGCGCGCCGCCTGGAAGCCGCCGTGCAGCGTCGCATCGCCGTCGGCGAGCAGGCCGCCGCCGACGAGATTCCGGCGCGCGACTGGCGGCTGGATCGCGAGGCCCGGCGGCAGGAAGCGGAGATCGTCCGCGTGCATGCCGAGCTGAACTATCGCCTGCTGACCGGACTGGACCGGTTGCCGACGGCATTTGCCGAAGCGGTCGGCCGGCCGCGGGCCGACGGCGGCAACCCGCTGCTGGCGCCGCTCGCGGCCCAGCTGGCCCGTGCCCGTGCCGAAACCGACTTCGCGCGCCGCAGCCGGGGCGGCAACCCGAGGCTGACGATCGGCGCCCGCAACGAACTGGGCGGGCCGGACAACGGCAATGTCGCCAGCCTCGGCGTCGGCATCAGCGTTCCGCTCGGCATCACGGCCGCCTCGCGGGCGCCGGAGGCGGCGGCTGCCGTCGCGGCCGCGCAGGCGGAAAGCGAGCTGGCGCTGGCCGAGCGCCGCTACCAGTACCTGCACCACGAGGCCGAGCACGAATTCGAAGCGGC
>CAYPJK010000304.1:0-4387 GCA_964411025.1 uncultured Nevskia sp. | reverse complement strand
TCGGCGTGCCGACTTCGTTGAAAGCGATATCCGGCTCGCCGCACCCGTTCTCGACGCGCACCGTGCCGGCTTCATCGCGCCGGAACGTCCGGCATAACGTGTTAAAGGCCCGACCGCCGGCCAGCTGGTCGAGCAGCGCCAGCAGCGGCCGTTCGCCGGCATCCAGCGTCACGTAATCGACGAAGTCGAACAGCCGGGGCTCGGACAGCTGCCGCAGCTCGGTGTTGACGTACCCGCCGCCGAGCACGACGACGATGCCGGCGTCCTGCGCCTTGATGGTCTGGGCGATCCGCAGCGCGGCATAGACGGCGCCGGGGAACGGCACCGACAGCAGCACGACCTGAGGGCGATGCTGTTCGAGCGCCGCCAGGGTGAGCCGATGCAGCGTCTCGTCAACCAGGTTGCGGGGCGCAGCCAGCGCCGCCGCCAGGCCATCGAAGCTCGGCTGGCTGGCGGCCAGCTTTTCGGCGTAGCGGACGAACTCGAAGCGCGGATCGACGGCGTCGCGCAGCACATCGGCAAGGTCGTTCAGATACAGCGTCGCCAGATGGCGGGCGCGGTCGTGAATGCCGAGCGCGCCGAACGCCCAGGCCAGCGGGTCGCCGCCGTCGTCGTCGACATAGACATCCAGCGACGCGAAACGCGGGCCTTCCGGCAGGAAGCGGCGGGTGACGATGCGGCTGGCAAGCGTCGAATCCTGGCCTTGCAGGAAAGCGATCACCGGCCCGAGGGTCGCCGCGTAGCGCTCGTACTGCGCGGCAAACGAGGCAACCGGATCGCTGCGCGTCGACGCAGGCTGCGCGTCGACCGCTGCCTTGATCGCGGCCAGCCCGTCGCGGCTGAACAGCGCCAGCACCAGCTTCAGCGCCAGATCGTCCTGCACCGCATCGACACCGCGGCTGCGCAGGAAACCGGTCAGGTACGCCGTCGACGGATACGGCGTGTTCAGCTGCGTCATCGGCGGGATCAGCGACAGCACCCGGGGTGCCGACCTCGTGACACTCATCGACTGTCCCGCCAACGACGCCGGTGCGATCAGGTCGGGCCCTGGGCCAGCAGCGCGGCGACCGCCGGTTCCATCGCCAGCAGGCCGTGGGCGCGGCCGATCGCCAGCGCCTCGTCGGCCGGCACGCCCTTGATCCACGCGGCCCGCAGCGCGAACAGCGCGCCGACGCGGTTGTTGCTGGCGCAGTGGACGACCGTGCTGTCGTCGCCGGCTTCGGCCATCAGCGCATCGAAGGCCTTGACGTTGGCCAGCGTCAGATCCTGCGGACCGGCGATCGGCAGGTTCGCGTACTGCATGCCGCAGGCCGACACCGTGGCCGATTCGTCGAACTCGCCCTGCTCGGCGCGCGGCCGCAGGTTGATGACGCGCTTGACGCCGGCGGCCTTCAGCTCGCCGAACTGCTCCGGGGCGACGGCACCCGCGGTCCAGATCGTGTCGGACGGGCGGCGTTCATTGAACAGGGTCGGAGCGGTCATGACGGTCCTCATGGGCAGGTAGTGTGGGCCGAGAGTGTAAGCGGGCCGTTGCGCTGCCGGCAGGAAATCCTTTGCGTACCATCGCGGCGGGGATACTTCCACAACCACAACGAAAACCGCACCGTGATCGACGCCGCTGCCGAGAAAGCTGTCTACCGCAGGATCGACCTGCGGATCGTGCCGGTGATCATGATCGCCTACGTGCTGGCCTTCCTCGATCGCATCAACGTCGGCTACGCGCAGCTGCAGATGAAGCAGTCGTTGGGCTTCTCCGATGCCGTCTACGGCGTCGGCGCCGGCATCTTCTTCATCAGCTACCTGCTCTGCGAACTGCCGAGCAACCTGTGGATGCAGAAGGTCGGCGCGCGGCTGACCTTCCTGCGCATCATGGTGCTCTGGGGGCTGACATCGGCGGCAACGATGCTGGTCGCCGAGCCCTGGCAGTTCTACACGGTGCGGCTGCTGCTCGGCGTGTTCGAGGCCGGCTTCTTTCCCGGCGTGATCCTGTATCTGACCTGGTGGTACCCGAGCCACCGGCGCGGCCGGGTCACCGGCCTGTTCCTGTTCGGCATTCCGGTGACCGGCGTGATCGGCGGGCCGCTGTCCGGCGCGATCCTGTCCGGCATGGACGGCGTCCACGGCTACGCCGGCTGGCAGTGGCTGTTCGTGCTCGAAGGCCTGCCGACGGCGCTGTTCGGGCTGGTCGTCTACCGGCTGCTGTCGGACCGGCCGGCCGATGCGCCGTGGCTGTCCGCGTCGGAGAAGGTGCTGGTGCAGACCGTGCTCGACCGCGACCGCGCGCTGACCGGCTCGGAATCCGTTGCCGGCGCCGCGCTTCACGGCCAGCAGCACGGTCACGCCAGCGCGATGGCCGCGCTGCGCGATCCGCGCACCTACGTGATGGGCGGCATCTACTTCTGCTGCGCCTGCTCGGTGTACACGTTCACTTTCTGGCTGCCGAGCCTGATCAAGGCGCTGGATGTCGGCTCGCTGGGCGCGGTCGGCCTGTGGAGCGCGCTGCCGTTCGCCGCCGGCGGCCTTGGCATCCTGCTGGTGTCCTGGTCATCCGACCACTTCCTGGAACGCCGCTGGCACGTTGCCACCACCTTGTTCCTTGGCACCAGCGCGCTGTATGCAACGACGCTGGTCGGCGGGGCCTTCTGGCCGACCATGCTGCTGCTGTGCGTGGCGGCGTTCTTTTCGTTCTCGTGCGTCGTCTTCTGGGCGATCCCGCCGACCTACCTGAGCCGCGAGGCCGCCGCGGCCGGCATCGCGGTGATCAGTTCGATCGGCATCCTCGGCGGCTTCGTCAGCCCGTCGATCATCGGCTGGATGAAGACCGCCACCGGCAGCCTCGACGCCGGCCTGCTGCTGATGGCCGGCATCTCGATCACCGGCGGACTGGCGACCCTGCTGCTGGTCCCCGCCCGCCCGGCGCGCTAGCTAGCCACGCAGCCAGGGCCCCTGAACAGCGTAGGTCACGCCGTCGGTTCCGGCCCGGCCGCTGCTGCCGCGCTGCGAGCTGAAGTAGAAGAAGCGACCATCCGGCGAGAACGCCGGGCCAGTCACTTCCGAGCCGGCGTGATCCGGCCCGAGCCGGACCAGTTCCTGATAGCGGCCGTCCGGCGTGATCGCCACCGCCGACTGCTCGGCGTCCTGATCTTCGACGACGACCACATCACCACCCGGCGTCATCACGATGTTGTCGACGCTGGTCAGCGGTGGCGTTGCGAACGCGACGTCGTCGTAGATCACCTCGATCTGCTGCGCGGCGATGTCCAGCGCCCAGACCCGGCGGTCGCCCTTGGTGCTGAAATAGACGATGCCGCGCTGATGCCAGATGCCTTCGCCGCCATTGAACGCGAAGCTGTCCGGCACCTGATGGCGCGTCGGCGTGGCCAGCACGAGGCCGCCGAGCAGCGGATTCGGCGTCGGGACATCGATCCAGTCGACACGATGCCGGCCACCGATGCCGGGCGTGATGACGCGCTTCGCCGGCGCGCGCACCCGCATCACCTGCAGCCGGCCCGAGCCCAGATCAGCCCGACCACCGACATGGGGCGCATGCGGCAGGAAACGATAGAAACGGCCGTCGGGCTCGTCTTCGGTCAGGTAGATCGTGTTGCTGGCCGGGTCGACCGCCACCGCCTCGTGCTTGAACGTGCCGAGCGCGCGCAGGCGGCGCGGCGGCTCGGCGCCGAATGGGTCGCATTCCCAGACCACACCGGTGGCGAATTCCTCGCCGCTGAACCAGGTGTTCCACGGCGACACGCCACCGCCGCAGTTCAGCCGCGTCAGCGCGCCCGGCAGGATGTTGTAGGCACGAAGGATGTTGCCGCCGGCATCGAACTCGATCGCATTGACGCCGCCGGTCAGGAACTCGCGGTTCGACACATACACCCAGCCGCCGCCCGGCTTGCCGAACACCGCGCCGCCATCGGGATCGGTATGCCAGCGAAACCGCGTGCCCGGCACCACGTCGCCGGCGCGACCGATCACGCGCGCCGTGAAGCCTGCCGGCAGCAGCAGGCCGTTGGCGTCCGGAGTGGCCGAAAGCGGGCCGAGATCGCCGATGGTGCCGACCGCAAGATCGCGGTCCGGCCGGGCGCCGACGCGGGGCGCCGCCACCGCCGTTCCGCTGCAGCCGGCAAGGCTGCCACCGATCGCCACGAGACCCAGGCTGGCGAGGCCGCCCCGCAGCAGGCTGCGGCGGTCCAGCGTGTTCTGTCGACGGTGCCAGCGGCGGGAAGCGGGATCGAAGTGCATCGCAAGACCTCGGAATTGGAGAACAACCTTTACTGATCGTAAGGTCGACAGTTGACCACCGGATGACGACGCCATGCCCCACCGCTACGCCGAGCTGATGTTCACCGCTGCCGTGCAGGCCCGCCAGGACCATTACGGC
>CAYPJK010000303.1:0-4409 GCA_964411025.1 uncultured Nevskia sp. | reverse complement strand
ACCTCAGCGAGATGACCGTGCTGCGCGCCTACCACCTGCTGGAAGCGCGCGGCCTGATCGTGGCGCGGCCGCGCTCCGGCTACTTCGTGCAGGCACGGCCGCCGCGCCCGCTGGCGAGGCCGCCGCGTTCGGCACCGCCGCCGCTGGCGACGGCGGTCGACAAGGGCGCACAGATCCACGCGCTGCTGGCGGCGATCCGCCAGCCGCAGATCGTGCCGCTGGGTTCGGCGTTCCCCAGCCCGCGGCTGCTGCCGTTGAAGGCGCTGCACGGCGCGCTGAACCGCAGCCTGCGCCGGCTCGACCCGCTGCGCACCGTGGCGGACCTGTCGCCCGGCAATCCCGAGCTGCGGCGGCTGATCGCGCTGCGCTATCGCGGCGACGGCATCGCCGTCGATACCGACGAGCTGGTCATCACCGACGGCGCGCTGGAAGCGCTGAACCTGTGCCTGCAGGCAGTGACCCGGCCGGGCGACACGGTGATCCTCGAATCGCCGACCTTCTACGCTGCGCTGCAGGCGCTGGAGCGCCTGCACCTGAAAGCCGTGGAAGTGCCGACCGACCCGGACACCGGCCTCGACCTCGACGCCCTCGATGCCGCCGTGCGCCAGCACCGGCCGGCGGCGGTCTGGCTGATGACCAGCTTCCAGAACCCGCTCGGGGCGTCGATGCCGGACGAACGCCGGCAGGCGCTGGTCCGGCTGCTGGCCAGCCACGACGTGCCACTGATCGAGGACGATGTCTACGGCGAGCTGTACTACGGCGCGACCCGGCCGAAGCCGGCCAAGGCCTTCGATACCGATGGCCGGGTGCTGCATTGCGCCTCGTTTTCCAAGTGCCTGGCGCCGGGCTACCGGATCGGCTGGGCGGCGGCCGGGCGATGGACGGCCACCGTCGAACGGCTGAAGCTCGGCAGCAGCCTGTCGGCGGCGGTGCCGTCGCAGCTGGCGCTGGTCGACTACCTGTCCGGCGGCGGCTACAACCGCCATCTGCGCAAGCTACGCGAGACGCTGAGCCAGGCGCGCGACAGCGTGATCGACGCGGTCCAGCGGCACTTTCCTGCCGGGACCCGGATCACCCGGCCGGAGGGCGGCTACTTCCTGTGGCTGGACCTGCCGGCCGGCATCGATACCCGAGCGCTGCAGCAGGTGGCGCTGACGCATGACATCAGCCTGGCGCCGGGCACGCTGTTCTCGGCGCGCGAGGACTTCCGCCACGGCCTGCGCCTCAACTATGGCCACCCGGATGATCCACGGGTCCTGCCGGCGATCGCCACGCTCGGCGCGTTGATCGACGGCCTGGCGCGCCGCTAGAGAAAGCGCAGCGCCAGCTGGGCAGCGGCGATGAACAGCGCAACGACGACGCCGGTCAGCAGGCAGCCGACGATCACGAACTGCAACGGCCGGCCAAGCGTGAAGTCGCGCAGGCGGTTGCGGTGGCTCTGCACGCCGAAGAACGACCAGGCCACGCTCTGCATCACCTGCAGCAGGCTGAGGCCACGGGGCGGGGTGTCATGGGTAGGGCTGGACATGGAACGCGCTCCTGCGGGGTCGAGGCCTGCAGGTTCCGCCACCGAGGGCGCCGGTCCAAGCACCAGATCGGCCGCAGAAATCGAGGACAGCGGCGCGGCAACGGACCCGGCGACGCCCGGCATCGGCGCGACCACTGTCCTGCATCCGCAGGCGTCAACTGCCGATACCGATGGCCGGCGCGATGCTGCACCATGGCGGCCCGCCTGCACCTGACGCCCGTCCTGCTGATGCGCTGTCCCGACCGCCGTCCCCGTTTCGCCACTCGCCGGCATGCCGCCGCCACGGCCGTCCTGCTGCTCGGCCTGTCCGTCGCCCCGCCGCTGATGGCCGATGACGTCCCGCCGCCGGCCGAGATGGCCGAGCGCCTGAAGGCCTGCGCCGCCTGCCATGGCGATGAAGGCCGAACCGTTGGCGATACCTACTACCCGTCGATCGCCGGCAAGCCAGCCCGCTACCTGTACAACCAGCTGGTCAGCTTCCGCGACGGCCGCCGCCAGCACCGGATCATGGCGACGATGCTCGGCGTGCTGTCCGATCGCTACCTGGGCCAGATCGCCACGTACTACGCCGCCCAGCCGCACGCGAAGCAGCCGGCGTTCGAAGGCGCCACCGCCGAGCAGCTGGCGACCGGCGAGCGGCTGACCGTGGCCGGCGATTCCAGCCGCAAAATCCCGCCCTGCCAGGACTGCCACGGCGAGCAGCTGACTGGCGTGCAGCCATCGATTCCCGGCCTGCGCGGCCTGCCGACGCGCTATCTGGATGCCCAGATCAGCGCCTGGAAGCAGGGCCAGCGGCAGGCCGCCGCACCGGACTGCATGGGCAAGATCGCCCGCAGCCTGACGGCCGCCGAGATCACCGCGATCAGCGCCTGGCTGGCCAGCCAGCCGTACCCGGACGACGCCCGCCCGGCCGACCGCCTGCCGCATGACCGCCTGCCGCTCGACTGCGGCGGAGTGCTGCCATGAACCTGCGCCGCTTCGTGGTGATGGGCGGTGCGATCCTCGCCGCCTTCCTGTTCTCGGTCTGGCTGAATGCCCCGGATCTGGATCTCGATCCGATCGCGCCGCCGAATCTGGCGTCGGCGACCACCGAACAGGTACGTGCCGGTGAATACCTGGTGCGGGTCGGCAACTGCGCCGGCTGCCACACCGCGCCGGGCGGCCCGCCGTTCGCCGGTGGCCGGGCGATCGACACGCCGTTCGGCGCCGTCTATTCCAGCAACCTGACGCCCCACGACGAAACCGGCCTCGGCCGCTGGACCGATGCCGACTTTTACCGGGCGATGCGCCATGGCCGCTCCAAGGACGACCGCTGGCTGTCGCCGGTGTTTCCGTACACCAGCTACACGAACCTGACGCGCGCTGATTCCGACGCCATCTTCGCCTGGCTGCGGGCGCTGCCGCCGGTTGACCGGGCGCAGCCGGAAGCGACACTGCGCGCGCCATACGAACTGCAGCTGGCGACCCGGATCTGGCGCGCGCTGTACTTCAAGCCGGCCACCGATGCCGCGATCGCGGCGATGGATCGCGGCCAGTATCTGGTCGAAGGCCTGGGCCACTGCGCGGCCTGCCACACGCCGCGCGACGACCGTGGTGGCCCGATCGCCGCCAGCCGCTACATGGGCGGCGAGATCGCCGGCTTAAGCTGGGACGCGCTGCCGCTGGCCGGCCTCGGCGACGATCCGCACGATCCCGACGGCCAGGAACTGGCGGCGCTGCTGAAGACCGGCGTGCATTCCCGCACAGCGGTCGCCGGGCCGATGGCCGAGGTGGTGTTCAACAGCCTGCAATACCTGCGCGACGACGACCTCGCCGCGATCGTCAGCTACCTGCGCCGCCTGCCGAAGGCCGAGCCGCCTGCCGCGCCGAGGGTTCCGCGGGTGTCGGACGACGAGCGTGCGGCGCTGCGCAAGCGCGGTGCCACGATCTATGGCGAGCACTGCGCCGAATGCCACGGCGATGACGGCGAAGGCCAGCCGCGCCAGTACCCGGCGCTGGCCGGCAGCCGGCTGGTCACCGCCGTGTCGGCGACCAATGCGCTGCGGCTGACACTCGACGGCGGCTTCCCGCCATCGACCGACGGCAACCCGTATCCGTACGGCATGCCGCCGTTCAGCCAGACCCTGTCGCGGGCCGACATCGCTGCCGTGCTGACCTACATCCGCAGCGAGTGGGGCAACGATGCGCCGGCGGTATCGGTGGTCGAGGTCGAACGCCGCTGAGCGGCGGCGGCCTACAATTTTCCGACACCCAGCAGGCCGGGTCGACGTCCTGCAGACGCGCCACCGGCTCGACCCGCGAGGAGGGCGGCCATCCCATGACCCGACAGCGGCACGCCGCATCGCCAGCGATGGCACCGGCAGCGTCCGGCGGGCGGCGATGGCTGGCTCGGCACGCCGCCGCGCTGCTGCTGGCCGCCACGCTGCCGGCCGTTGCCGAAGACGCCGGGTCGACGTCGGCGATGACGCTGCGTCAGGCCCTGCAGGCGGCGCTGACCGGCAATCCGGAGCTGCGCAACTTCGCCTGGGACTTCAAGGCCCAGGACGCGCTGGCGGCGCAGGCCGCGCGCCGGCCCAATCCGCAGCTCAATGCCCAGGCCGAGGATTTCGCCGGCACCGGGGCCAGCCGGGGCTTCACCGGCAGCGAGTTTTCGCTGTCGATCAGCCAGGCGCTGGAACTGGGCGACAAGCGCCGCCGCCGCGTCGAACTGGCCGGCGAGCAGCGCCGGCTGATCGAGGCGGACCGGGCGATCCGCCAGCTCGACGTGGTGGCCGAGGTCGCCCGCAGCTTCATCCGCGTTGCCGCCGACCAGGAACGCAGCCAGCTTGCCGAACGGGCCGTGGCACTGGCCACCGCGACCCGCGACGAGGTGCAGAAGCGG
>CAYPJK010000302.1:0-4414 GCA_964411025.1 uncultured Nevskia sp. | reverse complement strand
TGCCGCCCATGTTGTAGTGCACGGTCGGCAGCACCGGGATCGGCTCCTTGGTGACATCGACGTTGGCGAAGATCTTCGCCGTCTCCGAGATGCCCGGCAGGCGCTTGTGCAGCACGTCCGGCCCGAGGTGCTCGAGGTGCAGGTGGATGTGGTCGCCTTCCGGACCCACACCCCGGCCTTCGCGGATCTCGATGGTCATCGAGCGGCTGACGACGTCACGCGAGGCGAGATCCTTGCGGTTCGGCGCGTAACGCTCCATGAAGCGCTCGCCCTTCGAGTTGGTCAGGTAACCACCCTCGCCGCGTGCGCCTTCGGTGATCAGGCAGCCCGAGCCGTAGATGCCGGTTGGGTGGAACTGCACGAATTCCATGTCCTGCAGCGGAATGCCGGCACGCTGCGCCATCGCATTGCCGTCGCCGGTGCAGGTGTGGGCGCTGGTCGCGGAGAAATACGCACGGCCGTAGCCGCCGGTGGCGAGGATGACCTGCTTGGCGCGGAAGCGGTGCAGGCTGCCGGTGGCGAGATCCCAGGCCAGCACGCCGTGCACCGAGCCGTCGGCGTCGGTCAGCAGATCGAGCGCGAAGTATTCGATGAAGAACTCGGCCTTGTTCTTGAGCGACTGCTGGTACAGCGAGTGCAGCATCGCGTGGCCGGTGCGGTCGGCGGCAGCGCAGGTGCGCTGGGCGGTGCCTTCGCCGTAGTTCGTCGTCATGCCGCCGAACGGGCGCTGGTAGATCTTGCCTTCCGGGGTGCGCGAGAACGGCACACCCCAGTGCTCCAGTTCGATGATCGCCGGGATCGCTTCGCGGCACATGTACTGGATGGCGTCCTGGTCGCCGAGCCAGTCGGAGCCCTTGATGGTGTCGTACATGTGCCAGCGCCAGTCGTCTTCGCCCATGTTGGCAAGCGCGGCGGAAATGCCGCCCTGGGCGGCAACCGTGTGGCTGCGGGTCGGAAAGACCTTGGTCAGCGCGGCGGTCTTCAGGCCGGCCTGGGACAGGCCGACGGTGGCACGCAGGCCGGCGCCGCCGGCACCGACGACAACGACGTCGTATTCGTGATGAACGATGTTGTAAGACATGGGGAAATCAGGCTCCGAAGGCGATCTTGAGCACCGCGAACACGCTGGCTGCGGCAATGGCGTACAGGGCGAACTTGGCGAGCACGATGCTGACCAGCTTCACGCCTTCATTGCCAACGTAATCCTCGATGACCACCTGCACGCCAAGCGCGGCGTGGTGGATCATCGCCAGGAAGAACAGCACCAGCGCCACGGCAACCAGCGGCGCCTTGATCCAGGCCACCAGGGTCGCGTGGTCCAGCAGCGGGAAGCGGGCGACGCTGACGACGAACCACAGGGTCAGCGGGATCAGCGCCAGGGCCGTCAGGCGCTGGACCCACCAGTGGCCGACACCTTCCTTGGCCGAACCCAGGCCACGGGCCTGCGACAGCGGTGAACGAAGACTCATAACACTCTCCAGATTGATGAAGCTTGAGCGGTCATCCGCGTCGTCGATGGCGCGGACCCGGGGGAAGGATCGGCTCAGCCGAGCAGGGCAAATGCCCAGACGGACGCCGTCAGCACCAGCGACGCGGCCACCACGGTGTAGCCGCTGGCGTACGCCGACTTCAGATCGAAGCCGCGGCCGGTATCCCAGAACAGGTGGCGGATGCCGTTGCACAGGTGATAGAGCAGCGCCCAGGTGTAGGCCACCAGCAACAGCTTGCCGATGAGCGACTGCGCCAACCCGGCAAACACGCCGAAGGCGTCCGGGCCGGCGGCGGCGGCGGTGACCCAGGCCGCGAGGAACACGGTGCCGAAGGCCAGCGCCAGCCCGGTGAGGCGGTGGGTGATCGACAGCATCGACGTCAGCTGCGCCCGGTAGTACGGGCCGATCATGAAAGGCGATAGCGGACGGTTCGACGATGCAGGCTTCACGGACATGGGCTTGGGCTTTCCGGCAGAGAGGATGGCGTCACGTGCAGAGGTCGTCGTGAAAGTAGCGGCCTAGAAGTCGATGCAGCGGCCGCCCTTTTCCCAATCGCCGAAGCGGGTCGGATCGGTACCGTCCCGCCGTCCGCCGATTTCCGGCACTGCGGCCGGTTCGGGAACTGGCGACACCAGAGCATCGGCAGTCGGCTCGGGGGCCGACTGCGGTGCAGCAATCGGCGGCTGGCCGGTTGCGGCGGGTGCTTCTGGAGGGTTCGGGGAGCTCACGTTCGATGGGGTCTGCGTAACCCGGCTAGTGTGACAAAATTCCGATATTCATGGCAACGAACCGTATCGATTGAACAACTTAACGCCCGCTGATAATGCGTCCTCCGCCGCCCTATTCCCCCCTGGTTTCGACTGGCTGGACGGCGTCGGCGCCCGGCTTGGCGCCGATGGCCTGCCCGATTTCGGCGATCGCCGCGCCGAGGCGGCAGCGGCGCTGGACAGCGATGTCATCGCCCCGCTCGCCGATCGCGGCAGCCTGCGGGTCCGGGGTGCGGACGCCGACACCTTCCTGCAGGGCCAGCTCAGCAATGACCTTCGCGAACTGACGCCGACCCGTGGCCAGCTGACCAGCTACTCGAATCCCAAGGGGCGGGTACTGGCGATCTTCGCCGCGATCCGCGCCGGCGACGAAATCTGGATGGAAACCAGCCGCAGCCTGCTGGCCAGCACGCTCAAGCGTCTGAAAATGTTCGTGATGCGCTCGAAAGTACAGCTCGACGACGCCGGCAGCGACGTGGTGTCGATCGGCATCGCCGGCCCGAACGCCGATCGCGTGCTCGACGCCGCCGGCCTGCTGGTGCCGAGCGTCCTGTGCCTGTGCGCGGAGGTCGACGGCATCGTCGTGATGCGCCGGCGCGGCCCACAGAACCGCTACACCCTGCACGGTCCGGCAGCCCGTCTGGCGGCGCTGTGGCCGACCCTGGCCGCCCATGCCCGCCCGGTCGGCACCGAAGCCTGGCGGCTGACCGACATCCTTGCCGGCTTCCCGGCGCTGCATCCGGAAACCGCCGAGCAGCACGTCGCCCAGATGATGAATCTGGACAAGCTCGAAGGCATTAGTTTCTCGAAGGGCTGCTACCCGGGCCAGGAAATCGTCGCCCGCCTGCATTACCTCGGCAATCTGAAGCGGCGCATGTTCGTTGCGCGGACCCCGACCGGCGCGGTGGCGCGCGGCGCACCGATCGTGGTCGCCGGCGGTGAAGGCCAGGCGGTCGGCGACGTGCTCGACCACGCGCTGCACCCGGATGGCGGGCAGGCCCTGCTGGTGGTGCTGCAGACAGCGCAGGCCGAAGCCGGCGACCTGCGCATCGGCAGCAGCGACGGCCCCGCCGTCGACGTCCTGCGCTAGGTCACGCCCGGAAGGCGCCTCAGAACGCGCTGAAGGTCAGCTGCACGAACAGCAGGTTCGAGGTGCCACCCCGCCCTGCCTCGCGCAGGAATTCGCCGGCCTTGAAGTAGGCGTACAGCACCTCGGTCTGGAAGTAGCGCGACTGCCGCCAGACCACCCGGGCGTCGGCTTCGTGGCCGACAAAGCTGCCGCTCTGGCCGCTGGCATCGCGAAGGCCGGCGCTGTTCCAGCGGTCGGTCGGCGAGTTCAGCAAGTACCAGTTGAAGCCGGCGTCGAACTGCAGGTCGCGGGTCGGTGAAATCTCGGCGCGCAGCTTCGGCGCCTCCAGGTTCTCGAACTGGAAGTAGTCGTTCTGCGAAAACGGCCGCGCGAAGCCGAACAGGCGCTCGAAACGGCCGCTCTGGCCATCGTTCGGATTGTCGTCGCCGGAGGCGTAGTTGTAGGCCGCACTCAGGCGCGGCTTCCAGGGATGCGCAAAGGTGTAGCCCAGCTCGCCGGTATAGGCCTGGGCATCGTGCTTGCGCGGGCCATCGTTGCCGCGCTGGCGGTAGTAGGAGGCGTCATAGTCGAAGCCGGTCTTGCCGACGACGCCGTAGCCGCGAACGCCCAGCGTGTGGATCTCGCGCTCGACACCGGTTGGCGACTTCCGGCCGTCCTGCTTCAGCACCAGGTACAGCGGCTGGACGGTGATGAACGCCGAGTAGCGGCGGTAGTCGCCGATCGCGCCGATCAGCGTGTTCGCCTTGTCACGCCGATCGAAGCCGTTGTCATCGCGCAGCACCGGCTGCAGCAGCAGCGCATCGACCTGCCAAGCATCGGACTGCTTGCCGAGGATCGCGCGGATGCCGTCGAAGTTGTTGGTGGTGTTGCGGAATTCGTTGCGCGCCAGCAGCCGGCGGTCGAGGTATTCGAAGGCCTGGCGACCGAATTTCACGCTGAGTTGCTGGTCGGCCAGCCACGACTGCTTGAAGAACAGCTCGCCGTACAGCTGGATCGGCTCCTGGAAGTTCGAATCGCGGACATCGCGCGGGAAGACGGTTCCGCCTGGCCGTCGCTTGAAACCATCG
>CAYPJK010000301.1:0-4429 GCA_964411025.1 uncultured Nevskia sp. | reverse complement strand
CGGTGCCCGGCTCGAACGCGCGCTGGCCGCCGACGCCGCCGAGCACGAACTGCTCCAGCTGCGGAAGCGTCTTGGTGGCCAGCTGGCCGTTCAGCTCGATCGTCGGCACCAGCCAGGCGCTCGGGCCGTAGGTGACGCGCAGCGCCGGCCGGATCACGCTGAACTGGCCGCCGGCCGGGTCGCCAGGACCGAATGGCGAGGAGGTGAAGCCCTGCGTCAGGTTCAGGCCGGTCTGCAGGTCGATGACGTCCAGGCTGCCGATCTGCAGCCGGCTGGCGGTGCCGACATTGACCTCGCCCTTGGTGTAGCGCTGGGTCAGCAGGCGGAAGTCCTCGAAATCCAGCGTCTGCTGACTGCGGGCAATGCGCAGGGTCAGCGTCACCCGCTCGGTGTAGTCGGCATGCAGGACGCTGAGCCAGGACACGCCGGCTTCGCCGATTTCGCCGTCCAGACTCAGCCGCGTGGTACTGCCGTCGGTCAGCGTGGCGTCGGCCGATGGCGTGAAGTCGATGTAGCGGGCGTCCACCGCGAAGACGCCGGCGCGGGTCACCTGGCTGAGCTGGGCATTGGCATCGCGGTACGGGCCGCTGCTCTGCTCGTTGCGCAGGCCGGACGGCCGGATGCCGATGTTGCCGCCGACCAGCAGCTCGGTGCCGGCATCGATCGACATGCGGATCTGGGCGTCGGCCAGGTAGCGGCCGGAGAAGCGGCTGCCGCTGGTCGTGAAGCCACCCTGGGCTTCGATCTGCCGGCGGCCCGGGGTCGGCGAATCGATCACCAGGCGGGCAGCGTCGGGACCGTCCGGCTGCAGGCGCATGGCGTAGTTGTCGCCGGCGCGTTCGCTCAACGTGTCGGCCAGCACGCGGGCCTGTTCGAGATCGGCGCTGCGCAGTTCGGACTTGCGGGTCAGATGCTCGAACCAGCCTTGCAGCGACGGCGGCACGTCGAGAGCGCTGATCCTGCCGTGGTCAATCGCCACATACAGCGTTTCGCCTTCAACGGCGTAGGCCGTGCGCGCTGCCGGGTAGCCATTGAGCACGCAGGCCGCACCCAGCCCGCGGATGAAATCGGCCGGCGTCTGCGCGCCACGGGCAACCCGCTCGATGCCGTCGGTGCCGACTTCGCAGCGATCCGCGACGTGGAAGGTCAGCGCACCGATGCCGACATGGATATTGGCGGCGGGGCGGATCTCCGCCACGGTCACCAGCAGCGGTTCGATCGGCGGAGGCAGGGCTATGGCCACGATTCAGGTCCGGACGGAGGCGGGCAGATCCCGCTGCAGGAAAACGAAAAGCCCGGCGCGAGCCGGGCTTTCGACGACAACCACGGGCGGAACGTTGCCGCTCAGCGACCGCCAGTGCCGATGGTGACGACCAGCGGGCCGGAGGCTGCAACGTTGACGCGCAGGGTATCCGGAATGTTGACGATGTTCTGGTTCAGGAACGCCGGGCCGGGCAGCGCGACCGTGACGGTGCGGATGTTCTGGGTGATCGGTTCGCCGCGCAGCAGCGACGGCACGACCAGCAGCAGGTCGACGCCGATCGGCGCCAGTTCCTGGGTGATGGCCGGATAGCCGCGAACGATGTCGGTCACGGTGCCCACCGGGTGCTGCAGCACGGCGGCCAGCGTCTGGCCGAGGCCGTTGGCCGGCGCGGCCTGTGCCGGTGCCAGCACCGAGCTGGCGGCGAGTGCCGCGATCAAGACGAGCTTCTTCATGTTTTCCCCTCCACGACGGAATTGAGTTGGATAACTGCCCGACGACGGTATCGACGATCGGCGACGAGTGCTTCCGCCAAAAGTCGTGCTCGCCCGGAAGCCATTGAAGCGAAAGATGATTTGCCGAAACGTTCGGTACCATACGATCGCTGACAGTGTGTCGTCGGCAGTGATGAATTTCAAGCCGGTGGTGCGAGTGAGCCTATCGCTGCCCAGTTGCATTCATGGAAAGGCCCGGCAGTGCCGGGCCTTTCGGTTCAGCCAGCCGCAGGAATCAACGGTTGCCGGTGGTGATCGTCACCACGAGCGGGCCGGCGCCGGTGGCGCTGACGCTCAGCTTGCCCGGCAGGCGGGCGACGGTGGCATTCAGGAATGCCGGGCCCGGCAGCGGCACGGTGATCGACTGCGAGGTGTTCTGCAGGCCCGGGGTGCCGAGCAGCACCGGCGGCACGGCGTTCAGCGCGTTGGTGACACCGGCAACGGCGTCGTTGGTGATCGTCGGCAGCGCCTCGACCAGACCGGCCACCGTCGAACCCGGCGCCGCCAGCACGGCGCGCACGGTGCCGACCACGCCGCCGACCACGCCGCCCGGGGCCGCCATCGCCGGCGTCGACACGGCTGCGGCGGCGAGGGTGAGCGCCAGGATCGTCTTCTTGTTCATTCAAAACTCCTTATTCATTTGTGATGTCACGGGGGGGCCGGCGACTGCGAACGGTCGCCTGAGCCCGACAAGCGTAAAGGCAGTGTTCGGAATGAAACAATGGACAAAACATTAATTTTCGTAACAAATTTCGTGATTCAGCCGTCAGGTTTCCGCCTCGGCGCCCGCTGAAAATTGCGCTGATGAACGCCGGCCTGTGTGGCGGCATCCCACATCGCCGCCGCGCAGTGCGACACTCCGCCGCCGCGAATGCCGCCAGCCTCCATTAGCCGATTGCCGTACATGAGCGAAACGACCGAAACCGAACGCCTGCCGCTACGCCTTTTCGCGGAAAAGGCTTATCTCGACTACTCGATGTACGTGGTGCTCGACCGCGCGCTGCCGCACATCGCCGACGGCCTCAAACCGGTGCAGCGGCGCATCATCTACGCGATGAGCGAGCTGGGCCTGTCGGCGCAGTCGAAGCCGAAAAAGTCGGCGCGCACGGTCGGCGACGTCATCGGCAAGTTCCATCCGCATGGCGATTCCGCCTGCTATGAAGCGATGGTGACGATGGCGCAGCCGTTCAGCTATCGCTATCCGCTGGTCGATGGTCAGGGCAACTGGGGTTCGGCCGACGATCCCAAGAGCTTCGCGGCGATGCGCTACACCGAAGCCAAGCTCACCCCGTACGCAGCGACCCTGCTGGGCGAGCTGGAGATGGGCACCGCCGACTGGGTGCCGAACTTCGACGGCACCATGACCGAGCCGAAGCTGTTGCCGGCGCGGCTGCCGAACATCCTGGTCAACGGCACCACCGGCATTGCTGTCGGCATGGCGACCGACATTCCGCCGCACAACCTGCGCGAACTGGCGGGTGCCTGCCAGATCCTGCTGAAGGAGCCGAAGGCCAGCCTCGACCAGTTGATGGAAGTGCTTCCGGGCCCGGACTTCCCGACCGGCTGCGAAATCATCAGCGAGCGCGCCGAGCTGCGGAAGCTCTACGACAGCGGCAACGGCATGGTCCGCATGCGGGCGCGCTGGGAGCGCGAGGACGACAACATCGTCATCACCAACCTGCCGCACCAGGTGTCGCCGTCGAAGATCCAGGAGCAGATCGCCGAGCAGATGCGGGCGAAGAAGCTGCCGCTGGTCGACGACCTGCGCGACGAGTCGGATCACGAGAACCCGGTTCGCATCGTCATCATCCCGCGCTCCAGCCGCGTCGATGTCGAGCAGCTGATGACCCACCTGTTCGCGACCACCGACCTCGAAAAGTCGGTGCGCGTGAACCTGAACATGATCGGCCTCGACGGCCGTCCGCGCGTCAAGAGCCTGCCCGAGATCCTGTCGGAATGGCTGGTCTACCGCGTCGCCACCGTACGCCGCCGCCTCGAGCACCGGCTGAACAAGGTCAACGAGCGGCTGCACATCCTCGACGGCCTGCTGATCGCCTACCTGAACATCGACGAGGTGATCCGGATCATCCGCTTCGAGGAAGACCCGCACGCCGAGCTGATGGCGCGCTTCGGTCTCAGCGACATCCAGGCCACTGCGATCCTCGACCTGCGCCTGCGCCACCTGCAGAAGATCGAGGAGATGCAGATCCGGGGCGAGCAGGACGAGTTGGCCAAGGAACGCGCCAAGCTCGAAGACCTGTTGTCAGCGGAGGCCAAGCTGAAGAAGCTGGTGGCCAAGGAAATCGACGAGGACGCCAAGAAGTACGGTGACGACCGCCGCTGCCCGCTGGTGGCCCGCGCGCCGGCCGTGGCGATGGAAGCGACCGAGATACTGCCGAGCGAGCCGATCACCATCGTGCTGTCCAAGGCCGGCTGGATTCGCGCCGCCAAGGGCCACGAAGTCGATGTGCACGGTCTGTCCTACAAGACTGGCGACGAGTACCTGACCTCGGTCGCCGGGCGCACCAACCACCTGCTGATCGGGCTGGATTCAAAGGGCCGCGCCTACACGCTGAACCCGCGCGAGTTGCCGAGCGCCCGTGGTCAGGGCGAGCCGGTGACCACCCGGCTCGACCTGCAGGACGGCGCCAGCATCGTCTCCCTGCTGGCCGGC
>CAYPJK010000300.1:3034-4433 GCA_964411025.1 uncultured Nevskia sp. | reverse complement strand
TGCTTCGACGGCGCGACCGACGGTGACAGCACGACAGTTGGCAGGCTGACGATCCGCACGCCCGGCTCCGGCAGGCCGGGCACGGCGTCCGGCCCCGATGGCAAGACCCTCCCCAGCCTGCGGGCTATCGGCCGCCCGCCGCCTTGCTTGAGCAACAGCGGCTGCCGAAGGGCCGACAGCCGGCGATAATGCCGCCATGAGCGCTCCGATCCTGCTGTCCCCGAATGAAGCCCGCGTGCTGGCGGTGCTGGTCGAGAAATCGATCACCACGCCGCAGTACTACCCGATGACCGTCAACGCCGTGATGATGGCGGCCAACCAGAAGAACTCGCGCCATCCGGTCATGAACCTGACCGAGGGCGAGGCCGGCGCCGCGCTGAACCAGCTTGAGGTGGAAAAGTTCGCGACCCGCGACGACCACGCCGGCCGGGTGCCGAAGTGGCGGCACCGCTTCCAGCACCAGCTGCTGCTGAAGGCCCCGACCATGGCCGTGCTGGTGACCCTGATGCTGCGCGGCCCGCAGACGCCGGCTGAACTGCGCGCCAATGCTGGCGTGCTCAACGGCCCAGCGGATGCCGAGGGCGTGCAGGCGGCACTCGACGACCTCGCCGACCGGGCCCAGCCGATGGTGATGCTGCTGCCGCGCCTGCCCGGCCAGGCCGCTGCCCGCTACGCGCACCTGCTGTCGGGCAAGCCGGAACTGCCGGTCGCCGACAGTGCGGCGGCAGCCGCCCCGACGCCGCGTGCGGCTGCCGCTGCGCCGTCCGGCAACGGCATGGAGCGGCTGGCGCAGCTGGAAGCGCGGGTGCTGGTGCTGGAAGCGCAGCTGGCCGAACTGGAACGCCGGCTCAGCGCCGCCGGCGGCTGATCTCAGTCCGGCGCGCGACCACCGCGGTTCACAGCCGGTAGGCGCCGAACTTCATCACCTGCGAGACGCCGGCCATGATCGCCTTGACTGGCGCCGGTACCGCGCTGGCTCCCGCTTCGGCCGCTTCCTCGCCGTGGCGCGCCTCGTCGACCCGCATCGCTTCGACGATCGCCCGCGAACGGCGATCCTGGCGCGGCAGTGTGCCGAGGTGCTCGTTGAGATGCTCGACGACCTGGCGCTCGGTTTCCTCGACGAAGCCGAGACTGGCCCGGTCGCCGACCAGCCCGGCCGCCGCGCCGATCACGAACGAGCCGGCGTACCACAGCGGGCTCAGCGCGCTTGGCTGCTCGCCGAGTTCGCGCAGCCGGGCATCGCACCACTGCAGATGGTTGCGCTCCTCGCTGGCGGCGCGCAGCAGGTGTTCGCGCACGGCACCATCGCGGGCCACCAGCGCCTGGCCGTGATACAGCGCCTGGGCAGCGACTTCGCCAGCGTGGTTGACGCGCATCAGGCCCGCCGCGTGGCGGCGTT